>DASYXZ010000190.1:0-13975 GCA_035934315.1 Terriglobia bacterium
CTTTTCCACCACGTTGCCCCAGTTCTCGCGCACGGCGCTGGCTTGCAAATCTAATTCCGCACTCGCGGCGCGCACCTCGGCCGCATCGACGCGCGAGACGCCCTCCGCAGCCTGTAGCGCCTTCTGCGACGCATTCTGGTCATCGCGGAAAAGGGCCTTCATACGGTCGTACTCTTTCCGCGCGACCTCTGCATTGGCTCGCGCCTTCTCAAGCCTGCCTTGCGCTTCCAGATAACTTGTGCGCAAAGTGACGAGGTCCTGGACGGATATCACCACAGCCGGCGCGGTGAGGGTCTCGCGCATGGACGTTTCCTGGAGCGGTGCGACTTTTAGTCCGAGCTTCGACTGGGTTTCGCCATCGAGTGTGAGGACGGTGACTCCGTTCTGGACGGAAACGCGTGGCGATAACTTGGCAGAGTTCTGGCTGTTATCCTGACCCCGAAGATCGTTGCGATTCCAGGAAAAACCCCACAAGAAAATAACAGCGATGATAACGACAATCGCCGTTGCGGGCAGGTACTTCTTCATTTTGCTCATCGGTTGGACTCCTTTGTCGTTGCCTTCATTGCCGGAGATTCGAGAGTGAGAGGCGCAATGTCGCCTGGTTCAAGGGGACGCTGTATGGCATCTTCAAGATCGCCCAAGGCGCGCTGTGCACGACCGAGGGCATCCAGGCGCGCTGTCGAAATGGCTGACCGTTCGAGCATCACGCCGTTAAGCGCCAGGCGGTCAGATTCTCCGTAATCAACAGCGTGTCGCGCCATTTGTTCACGCCGGGCTTCAAGTTTGGCCAGGGAATGTTCCACTTCGTCGAGCTCCTTAAGCGCTGATCGATAGCGCGCCAGTGCGGCTTCGCTCTCCGAAATCACCCGCGCCTGCGTGGCGAGGAAGTTGGCCGCCGCTTCCTTGCGCGCCGCCTCAGCTTCAGCAATCGGGCCTTGATTTCGATTAAAGATGGGAAGCGTCTTGGAGAGCGCGAGGGTAAAAAAGTTGTTCGCTTCCTCATAGGTGTAACCGGGCCCAATTTGAAAGTCAGGATGTTGGTCAGCAATTTCAAGTTGCAATTCGGATTCGGCGGCGGCGTATTCTTCGAGCCCCCGCCGGATGTCCAGCCGGTTTAACACTGCTTCGCGCCGGATGCGCTGGGGCGCAAGTAGGTCGGCGCTTGGTGGATGGTCAAGAGTTGCCCAGGAAAAATTGATTCCGACCAATGCCGCCACCGGAACGCCGATGGCCGCCGCGAGTATAGCCCGGGTTTCTGCTATGCGGCCTTCGGCGGTTTTGATTGCCACGTGGGTTTTCGCCAGCCCGATGCGGGCGAGATCAACTTCCGGCCGGGGAATTTCTCCCACTGCCAGCCGTTGCTCCAACAGTCCGACCTGCGCATTGCGCAACCGCTCTTCCGAATGCAAAAGGTCCAGTGCGCGAACGGCCAGAAAGTAATCAAGCAACGACTTGCGCACCGAGCTGCGCACCACCCACGCGACGCCGGCAAGATCGTAGCGCGCGGCCTCACTGAGACTCCTGGCTCGTTCTGCGCGATACCCTCGCTTGCCCGACGTCTCAATGGGAAAGGCAAGTTCAATGCCCAGCAAATACGGGCTGGGTATGCCCGGCGTGATGCTGAGGGTCGGATTGGGTCGGGCAACGGCCGTCACAATCGCGGCCTGGGACGCCTCCACGCGCGCCCGAGCTACATCCAGGGTGGGATTAAAATAAAATGCAGCAAGCGTCGAATCTCGGAGATCCCAGGTTTTGGGCGGCCACACGCCCAGCTCATGCCCGAGATCCTGCTCGAGAAAACGCTTCAGGCCGGGGTCATGCAGGGTTCGCGCTCGAAGACTGGACGCCATGGCGGCCGGAGCGAGGGGCGCCGGCCGGTATTTCTGCACCGGGGGGCATCCTGCAACCAGAATTACAAGGCTGCATATTAATAATATCTTTATGGTGTAGATCATTATTTAATTAAACCCGCCACGGGAATCACACGCCTTGAATGCAATCGTCACAACAACCATGAAGGACGGCGCCACCGGGAATCAATCGGCTGGAACACGACGGCAAGATGCGCAGTGCTCTCCATAAAAGAGCACGATAGCCAACGCCGCCAGGGAAAATTTTAAATGCGAAGTGAAAGTGGAGGTGAGTGGGAAATCGCAGATACGGTAAGCTTTAGGGAAAACAGAGACTCAAAAGTTAGAGGTAACAATTGTCTTCGTGCGGCCCGGGCGAAACATAAGCAACGCTCGCAGGCCTTGCGAAAAAACGCGATGCCGAAACACGCGACGGCTGCGATGAAGGTCGCAATCCCGCCCGTCGATCGCGCGATATCGCCTATTTCCTGCCGCGGACTGTCCCAAAAATCGAAGGTCTCGCAAAGCGGTCCTGACAAGTACCACCCGAGCCACAGCAGGACGATGAGCCTGACAGCCCTTTGCCTCATGGCTTGATTGTAACCCCAAAGCGCTCTAATTGCAGGTGCCATCTGATGAAAAATCTTTTAAAACATTTTGCATCCATTCGGCCTTTGGGTGTACCCTTAAAGTCAAGGAGGATATCCTAAAAATAATGACCCAATGTATTTCTAGATATCTTTTGGATGAACATCAGGAGCTCACTTATCTCTTAAACAAACTCTCTGAAGAACTTCGGTCCTTACCCGTAACCCGCAACGCAACTCAAACCTTTGAACGCCTGGAAAAATTTTGCCAGCAGATTTCCCGGACACTCCACGCGCATTTGGAAGAGGAGGAGAAGGTCCTTTATCCCGCGCTGGAAGAGCATGTGGAGGGCATAACGACGACCATCGAGCGCATGCGGGAAGCGCGTGATGTGGGCGAAGCAGCGGAAAAGGCGTTTATCGAATGCCTCAAGCGTCTCGCCCAGAGTGGCCAGAGCCGCGAAGATGTGGTGCGGTCCGGCCGGAGTTACATACAGTGGGTGCGCGGGCATCTTTTGAACGAGAACGGCCGCCTGTTGCCTCTGGTCGAGCGCAGGCTTGATGCGGACACTCAAAAGCTGGTGCGCCGCGCCATGGAAGACCTGAGCCGGGAGACTTCGGCCCGCGTTGCTGAGAGTTTCCCCCAAGGCCAGCACTCCTAGGCTGAGACGTGCCTGCTGCTTGGGATCGTCGCCGATCATTGGCATTTCGATGACTGGTTGAATTGTTTTTTCGGGCCGAAGCTTCTTTTTGGGGGCCCCGCCTTCACACCTCTTCGTGATTTCCGCTTCCTTTGCTCAATCATTTCTGGCACACTGGGCGCTTGCACCCGGCGACCATGCTTCCATTTGGAACTTATAGTGAATAGATCTCCCAATGCGAAGAGCGAGAAACGCCCGTTCCCCCCATGGCCAATTTCCACCCTGGCCTGCAAGTTACGTTCACCGTTAAGGAGAAACGAAAATGGCCCGCAAAAAACAATTCACTCGACGCGATTTCATCCGCACCACCGCTGGGGCAGCCAGTGCCGCAGTGGTTGGGCAAGGCGTGATGCTGAAACCCAGGCCGCTTGCCGCGCAGCCCGGCGCTGCCACGCCCGGTGATTCGGTGCGCCTTGGGATGATTGGAATCGGCATGCAGGGAAACAGTCTGCTGGCCACATCGATTCAACTTCCGGGGATTGAATGTGTGGCCGCCTGTGACTTGTACGATGGCCGGCATGAGTTGGCAAAGGAAATTGTGGGCAAGCCCATTCTCACCACGCGCCGCTATCATGAACTCCTGGATAACAAGGATATCGATTGCATTGTCGCTGCCGTTCCCGACCACTGGCACAAGCAAATCATTGTGGATTGTTGTAACGCGGGCAAGGACGTCTATTGCGAGAAGCCCATGACCCACCACGTACCGGAAGGGTTTGAAATAATTGCGGCGGAAAAAAAGAATAAACGCATCGTGCAAATCGGAAGCCAGCGAGTCAGCTCCATTATTTATGCCAAGGCCAAAGAACTCATCGAGCAGGGCGCCATCGGCGATCTCTACCAGGTGGAAGGCACGATGGGACGCAATGATCCCTGTGGCGCCTGGGAATATCCGCCTCCGCCCGACCTCTCACCTGAAACACTGGACTGGACAACGTGGCAGGGCACGGCTCCCAAGCGCCCTTTTGATCCCTTCCGCTTCGCCCGCTGGCGCGCCTACCAGGATTACGGCGAAGGTATTCCCGGAGATCTTTTCGTGCACCTGATCACCGGCATCCATTACATCAAAGGGGTCACCGCTCCCCCGGAGCGCGCCTTCTCGGCCGGCGGCCAGTATCGCTGGAAAGACCATGGCCGCGACGTGCCTGACTCCATGACCACCATTTATGAGTACCCCGGTTTCCGCGTCACCATTCGAGTCACCCTGGATACCGAGGCGCCGGAGACCACGCGCTTTATGGGCACGGGGGGAATTCTGGAGGTCACCGGAAATAGCGTGACCACCTTCGCGCAGGATGGCCTGGATCACCGGCCCTGCTACTACACTTCCAGCTATCCTCAAAAGCTGCGCTCCGCTTATGTCGCGCATTGGGAGGCGGAACACGAAACGAAGCCCGGAACACAGACCATCATTCCCAGCAAGAGCTTCTACGCGCCGCCGGATTACAACGAAGATCGCGAGCATCTCTGGAATTTCTTCCAGTCCGTTCGGACGCGCCGGCCTTCCGTGGAGGACGCCACCTTCGGCAATCACACCGCCATCGCATGCCACATGGCGAATTATTCTTACTTCAAAAAGACCATCGCGGTGTGGGATGCGTCATTGAAAAAGATCAAAGGATGATGAAACAGGCGCGAATCGCGTGGGTTGCGAGCCTTTGGTTTGTTTGGACAGCTTGGTGCATGAGCGCTCCAATTCCCCCGGGATCAAATATCCATTCTGAATTTGTTTTTGAGCGCGCCCCTTTTCAGAGTTGCCACGCTTCGACCATCGTCGAGACGTCAGAAGGTGAATTTCTCGCGGCCTGGTTTGGCGGCTCGCACGAAGGCGCAAGCGATGTGGCGATCTGGATAGCCCGTTTGTCCGGAGGAAAATGGTCTCCGCCGTCGCGAGTTGCTTTTGAGCCCGGCGTCCCGTCGTGGAACCCGGTTTTGTTTCGCGGCAATGATAACCGCATCTGGCTTTTCTATAAGTTTGGACCTTCGCCGGCCACCTGGACCGGCGCCTACAAAATTTCCTCTGACAACGGAATAAGTTGGAGTGATCCTGTCCGCCTCCCCGCCGGAATGTTGGGGCCGATCAAAGACAAGCCCATTCAATTGGTGAACGGCGATATTGTGGCCGGCACCTCGGTGGAAAGTTACCAAAGCTGGTCGGGCTGGATTGAACGCAGCAACGATGGTGGCAAAACATGGTCGAAACACGGGCCCATCGTTATTCCCGGCGCGCCCTACGGTTTGATTCAACCGACCCTGGCCGAGCTCAGACCCAATGTACTGCGATTGTTTGCCCGCACTCGCCAGGGATTTATCTACAAAGCCGATTCTTCCGATGGAGGGCGCACATGGACCGCCGCGAGCCCCACACCGTTGCCCAATCCCAATAGTGGCATTGATTGCGTTCGCCTCAAAGATGGACGAATCCTGATGATCTACAATCACTCATCGCATGATCGGTCGCCGTTAAATGTGGCGGTATCGACGGACGACGGCGAAACATGGTCGCCCTTGCTTCAACTGGAAAAGGAACCGGGCGAGTTCAGTTATCCCGCGGTCATTCAAGCGTCGAATGGCGATGTCCACATTACTTACACTTGGAAACGCGAGCGGATCAAGCATGTGGTTATTTCTGCGGTGTTTTTGAAAAGGAACTGAACCGGACCGGACCGCGCCGCGAAGTTTGGGGGGCAAGCCCTCGCGACGCGGGTCCGATTCACTTAGGGACGTGAGAGTATTCTCAACCCGCGCCCACCCACTGTCCAATCGATTCTGTTTATGGCATTCATTAAGAGTAGCGTTGCCTTCAGTGGTGGTTAATTTTTACCTGCCCTTGCACAGTCTTCGGATACAATCAGGATGATGACCCAGGAACCAACTGCTGAGGAATTGCTGGCGCGCGCCGCCGCGCGCGATGAAGGTGCGTTCAACGAACTCTATGACCGCGCGGCGCCCGGCGTCCTGGGCCTGCTTTTGCGCATCCTTCCCAACAGGGCCCTGGCGGAAGAAGTTCTTCAGGATGTTTTCCTGCGCGTGTGGAGTGACGCGCGGCGCTGGACAAAGGAAAACGTGAGCGTGGCCGCGGGTATCACTCTCCTGGCTCGCGCCAAAGCTGTGGACCGCCTCCGTATCGAACGGAATCTCGCGGCACGGGCCACAGGGAAAGCCGATCCGCTGTTAAAATTTTATTTCTGGTTGCCGCGGCCGGCAGAGATTCAACTGCTGGACGGGCGGCGCGAGCTGTTCAGGAAAGTTATCAACCAATTGCCCAAGCCGCAGCGCCAAGCGCTGGAATTGGCCGTTTTCGACGGGCTGACTGAAACTGAGATTGCCCAAAAATTGGGGGAGCCGCTGGCCAAAGTGAGGTCAGGGTTGCTGGCCGCCGTGCGCTTCATCCGGCATCGCCTGGCGGCGGTAATGCGGACATGGGCTGCCAACATCTAGATGAATATTACGAGCTGTATCTTCTGGGCACCGTCTCCGAGGGCGCCTGCCATGACATTCGCGAACACCTCGAGCGCGAATGCCCTTATTGTGTGGAGCATCTCCGCGAGGCCGCTCATTCCATTTACCTCCTCACCATGACGGCGCGCACCGCACGCCTCGATCCAAAGCAGAAGGCGCAACTCTTGAAGCGGTTACGGAAGAAATAGCGCTGCCTGTTGCGCGTGCATCGCGAATCCTGAGAACTTCCAAACAAAAAACAGCAACAAATAAAAAGGGGAGGCCGAAGCCTCCCCCTACCAAGCGAACTGGCGCAGGACCAATTTACTTGAGTGTTACCTTGGCAAAAATCATGGCAAACGTGAACAGTGCCAGTGTTTCGATAAACACCAAGCCCAACAACATCGCCAATTGAATGCCCGGCCGTGCTCCCGGATTACGCGCCAGCGCCTCACAAGCAGCGGAGGCTGTCCTGCCCTGCGCGAGTCCGCAAGCCGCGGCGGCGATGGCCATGGCAAAGCCGGAAGTTAAGGCAATCCATTTGATGTTGCTGTCACCTGCCGCGGCAGTTTGGTCCGCACCCTGCGCGAACACGGGAGCGGACACCAGCAGAAGGCCGACGGCGCCCAAAAGGTAGAGCATGAATTTGTTCCTCACTGAACTTCTCCTTTAACCCCGCCCGGTGTAGCACCGAAATTTAACGTTGAACGTGCCACGTTAAAACGCGTTGCTGCCCCAAGCCAGGTCGCTTATTAGATTTCCGACAGGAGGTGGTTTCCCGCCAACCCTCGTGCAGGCGGATCTCACGCTGACGGTTTTATAAAGCCGGGCACAAGATTTGTGCTTTCAAATTATTCCAAAATCCAAAACCGAATCAGTGCTCTTCCGCGGTGGCAATGCTGATATAAACCGCCGGAAGCAGCATAAAAATATAAGCCTGAATGCAAGACACGAAAACGTGCAGTCCCATCATCATTGCCGGAACGGCAATGGGAATGAGCTTGGTAAATACTTGTTCGAGCAAACTTCCCACAAACATGTTGGCATAGAGACGGACGCTCAGGGACAACAAACGGAATATATTGCTGATGATCTCTACGGGGAAAATGAGAAACGCCAGCCACCATACAGGACCGGCAAAATGTTTCAAGTAGCCCAAAACACCATGGTGACGTATGCCCTGCGCGTTATAATAGAGAAACGCAGTCACAGCGCATCCCAGCGTGACTTGAATGTGCGCTGTAGGAGTTTCAAGTGTGGGAATTAATCCCAACACGTTACAGAATAAAATAAACATGCCCAGCGTCCCAAGCAAAGCGACATAGCGCTCCGAGCCGTGGCCGATAATTTCCTTGCTAAATCCCTGCACAAACTCCACTGCAACTTCCATGAGCTGCTGGAATTTTCCCGGGTGTTCGACAGAGAGCACGCCGCGCAAAACGAGGGCCATGGTAATCAACACGAAGATGGCCAGCAACTCCATGGCAATGTAGTTGGGGATGGCATGCGCCGGGTCAGTGGGATAGCCGATCATCCCCAGAAGGGATGCGACAGCGCCTCCCAACACTTTATTCAAAATTGCCGTAAACCAGATTTCATGTTCCATAATTATTGTTGAGTCCTTCCTGATTTATCCGGCCAACTCGTCGCGCCGGAAGCCTGCACCGATTAGAAACAGGGACTCCATCAATACTCCCGCGCCCGGAACCAGGAGCCCGCCGACTACCGCAAGTATGGGCGACCAACCTGTTCTGTAAATCAAGAATATGCCGGCAAAACACAGAGGATAGCGCAGCAGCATCTTGATCACAATGCCTTTGGGAACGCGCGCCTTCTCCGCATTCATCATGGCCACAACGGCCTGGTGAATCCAGAAGTAATTCAGAATTCCGAACAGCGCTCCCACTGAAAATCCCACCGCCGCACGCGGAGAGCCCAGAAGCAAAGTCATTATTGTGCCAGCCAGGGCGATGGCATACATCCAACGCGGCATTCGCGCTTCAGCTCGAACCAGATCCGGTGCTTGAATCATCTCCGCTTGCACTTTTTTCCCTTTGGGTTAGGATCCGAACAGTTTCAAAAATCCCGCCGGCCAGCCCTGCGAATGCCAAGACGATTGCCATGATCGGTGACGTACCTAACTTTTGATCCACCCACCAACCCAGCGCATACGCCAGAACGACTGCCACTGGAATAATAAAACCCAGGCCCGCGTAGAACGCAACCTGCGCCAACAGGTCAGATTGTTTCTCTCCGCGCGGAAACAAGTGACCCTCCGGCTAAGAGAAAAAGGGGCGAACCGCCGCGCGCGCCAGCAAAATAAACGGTTCGGGGTAAATTCCGATGGCAAGCGTGAATGCGATGGCGACGCCCAGCGCCACCGAAAGTCCCGGGCTGGTGGCCAGGGGAACCGTCTCCGACGCTTTCTTCATAAACATGGCAACCACAATTCGGAAGTAATAGTACAACGCCACCACAGCGTATGCCACTCCCAAAACTGCTAAATAATAATGCCCGGTTTGAATAAGGGAAAGGAAAATATAATATTTCCCGATGAAGCCGGCTGTGGGGGGAACTCCAGCGAGGGAGAGCAAAAACATCAGCATCAGGACGGCCATTCCGGGCGCCCGAGACATCAGTCCGGCAAGATCGTCAATCTCATCACCCACCAACTCTTTGCGGCGCATCAGGATGATCACGGCGAATGCTCCGAGATTCATGAACGCATAGACCAGTAAATAAATCAGCACTGCGGTAAGTCCGTAGGAGTTTCCGTCCGCCGCCGCAATAACACCAAGCAGCAAATAGCCCACATGGGAAATCGTTGAATAACCGAAAAACCGTTTGATGTTGGTCTGGGTGATGGCCGCCAGATTGCCCAGCGTCATGGTGGCGATGGCGACTCCGATCATCAGCGATTGCCACTCAAAATGCATGGGCCGGATTCCCGCGAATAGGAGGCGCAGCAGAAGCGCAAATGAGGCCACCTTGGGCGCCACGGATATAAACGCAGTGATGGAAGTGGGCGCGCCCTCATAAACGTCCGGCGTCCATTGGTGGAACGGAACGGCGGCAATCTTAAAGAAGAGGCCGGCCAGCAGCGTGATCATCGCCACCCAGGCCAGCGGGTCAGGCGAGGGGCGGACGGCCAAACTCTGCATGATGTCGCCGAGTTTGGTGGAGCCGGCAATTCCGTAAAGCAATGACATTCCGTAGAGCAGGAGACCGGAAGAAAACGCGCCCAGCAAAAAGAACTTCATGGCCGCTTCGTTGGACCGGCGGTGGCTGCGCAGAAAACCCGACAAAATGTATTCGCAAAACGCCATCAACTCCACGCCGAGAAACAGCACGATGAGATCGGTGCCCGAAGCCATGAACATCATCCCCACGGCGGCCAGCAAAAGAAGGGCGTAATACTCTCCGAAATGCGCTTCTTCGATTTCCAAATATTTTACGGAAATGAGGACCACCAGGAATGTGGCGAAGGCGATAATGAGCTTCATGAAAATCGCAAACGTATCCACCGTAAATCTGCCGCCAAAACCAACGAAAGGCAGCCCGCCGGGAAACGCCCGCCAGAACAAGATGAGTTGGAGAATGGTGAAGCCCAGGCCGATGAGCGCGAAAATAGCATTCCAAAATTTATCGCGCTTGTCGTGAAACAATACGGGATCAAGGATCAGGATCGCCAGAGCGAAAATCGTCAGAAGGATTTCCGGCTTGATGGCAAAGTAATCGCGAGGTTGAAAAAAGATATTCCAAACGTTCGCCATCAATGATTGGCTCCTGCGCGGCGCGTGGCAGATCGTCTTGTGCCGCCCGACGGTAACGAGGGGCTACCCAGTGCGGTCGCAATTTTTATAGGAGTGGGTTTCGCGCCCTGGTGGCCGGCCGTTCGCGACGAAACCGTTCCCGACGGACTCACTTGTGGCGCAGCAGCGCTGGTCGGTTGCGTGCGATTGAAATCCGGATGCACACTCTCCACAATCGCTTGCACCGGCTCCCTCAGCACATCGAAAAACGGCTTCGGATATAGTCCAATCCAGAATGCCCAGATGATCAGCGGCACCAGCGTCATGATCTCGCGCAGATTCAGGTCTTTCAGTTCCTGATTCTTGGGGTTGTCCACCGGTCCAAACATCGTGCGCTGATAAAGCCAGAGCATGTAAGCCGCGCCCAGCACGATGCCCGAGACCGCGAAGGCGGCCCAACGCCAGTTCACTTCAAACGCTCCCTGCAAAATTGTGAATTCTCCGATGAAGCCGTTGAGGAGCGGCAGGCCGACACTGGAGAGCATCACGATCATAAACAGCGTGGCATAAACCGGCATGACGTTCGAAAGGCCGCCGAATTCTTTGATCTCGCGCGTGTGCCGCCGTTCGTAAATCAGACCCACAATCAGGAAGAGCGCGCCGGTTGAAATCCCGTGGTTGATCTGCTGGATCACGCTGCCCTGAAGGCCATGAGGATTCAAGGCAAAGATGCCCAGGGTGCAGAATCCCAGGTGGCTGACGGAGGAATATGCAATCAGTTTCTTCATGTCGCGCTGCATCAATGAAACCAACGCGCCATAGATGATGGCAATGATGGAGAGATAGACCATCACCTTGACCACTCTTGGGTCAGAGCTGGCTTGCGGCAGGAGGGGCAACGAAAAACGGATGAAGCCGTAAGTCCCCATCTTCAGCAAAACGCCCGCCAGAATTACCGAGCCCGCTGTGGGCGCCTCCACGTGCGCGTCAGGCAGCCAGGTGTGGAAGGGGAACATGGGCACTTTGATGGCGAAGCCGATGGCGAAGGCCGCAAAAACCCACAACTGTAAATTGAGCGGCCAGTAATGCGCGTGCTGGGTCAGTTTGAGAAGATCGAAGGTTGGCGGGCCGGGAACATCTTTCTGGTACTGGAAATAAAGCGCCAGAATTCCCAGCAACATCAGCACCGAGCCGGCAAGGGTGTACAGGAAAAACTTGATGGCGGCATAAAGTTTGCGCGGGCCGCCCCAAACGCCGATGATAAAGTACATCGGCACCAGCATCACTTCCCAGAAAACATAAAAAAGAAATATGTCGAGCGACATGAATACGCCCAACATGCCAATCTGCAGCAGCATGAACATGGCGTAATATTCTTTCACTCGATCTTGAATGGCCGACCACGAGGACAATACGGAAATAAATCCCAGGACCGTGGTCAGCATGATCAGCAGAAAGCTGATGCCATCAATGCCCAAGTGATACTCGGCGCCAATGGAAGGAATCCAGGAGTGCCTCTCCACAAATCTGAACAACTGCTCGTGGGTCCCGGACTGCCCTTCCGCCGAAAACCAGAAGACCAGAGGCAGGGAGAGGAGGAAATCGGCGAACAGCACGACGTTCCCCCACCACCGGATGGCGTTCTTATTTTCGCCAGGAATAAACAGCAGTACGCTGATGCCCACCAGCGGCGCAAAAAGAATGATGCTCAGGATGTGACCATGGAAATCCATCATTTACCTCAATAGGACGCCATGCAAGCCCGGAGCCTGCCCGGCAATCAAATAATATGCCATGAAGATCAGAACACCCAGTACGATCAGCAGTGCGTAAGACTGCACCAGGCCGGTTTGCACCATGCGAACGGGGTAACTCACCAGCTTCACCGTGAACGCCGCCACGTTCACCAGACCATCGATGACCCATGAATCCCACAGGCGGGAGAGCGTGGCCGCCATGCGCGTCAGCCAGCCCACGCCGTTCACTCCACCGTCCACAACGGCCATGTCAAACGCCGCCAGACCGTTGCCGACGTTTTTGGTGCGATTCACAAAGAGCGCGTCGTAGAGTTCGTCGATATAGTACTTGTTCAGCAGGATTTGGTGAAAGGTACCGGGAACTTTTGCGAGCCGCTCACGAAGGCCGGATTTTTTGATGTAGACGACATACGCTACGCTTATCCCGGCGATTGCAATCAGCACCGAAAGCGTCATTAGACCAAGCTCAGTGCTTCGCGCATATTCCTGCGCTTGGGCCGCAGCCGGATTCTCAAATACGGGCTCCAGAAAATGTCCGAAGCTTTCACTTGGCCAGTTGACGTATCCGCCAACCACGGAAAGCGCAGCCAGCACCACCAGGGGGCCGAGCATGGTCCACGGGGATTCGTGAATATGATGCTCCACTTCGTGATCGACTCGCGACTCGCCAAAGAAAGTTAAGAACAATAGACGGAACATGTAAAAGGCGGTCATGCCCGCCGTGATCCATCCGATGGCCCACAGAATTGGCGACCCGTAAGGACTGGAAAACGATTTCCACAAAATTTCATCTTTGCTGAAGAAGCCGGCTAATCCCGGAATGCCGCTGATGGCCAGGGTTGCGGCAAGCAAGGTAAAAAATGTGATGGGAATTTTCTTTCGGAGCCCGCCCATCTTGCGCATGTCCTGCTCGCCGCTCATGGCGTGAATCACGCTGCCAGCGCCGAGGAAGAGAAGCGCCTTAAAGAAAGCATGGGTCATCACATGAAAAATTCCCGCGGCAAACGCGCCCACACCGCAAGCCAGAAACATGTAACCGAGCTGGCTGATTGTTGAATAGGCGAGCACTTTCTTGATGTCATTTTGCACCAGGCCGATACTCGCGGCCCAAATGGCCGTGGCGGCGCCAATCACGGCGACGATTTCCATCGCCGTGGGCGCCAGCACAAAGAGCGCGTTCGAGCGCGCCACCATATAAACTCCCGCCGTCACCATGGTCGCGGCGTGGATCAAGGCGCTGACCGGCGTGGGGCCTTCCATGGCGTCAGGAAGCCAAATGTAAAGCGGAATTTGCGCGGACTTTCCCGTGGCGCCTATGAAAAGAAGAATGCAGATGGCCGTCATTACGCCATTCCCTACCGCGAATTGCCCGCTGCGCGCGGCCTGGGTGATCTGCTGGAAATTCAAGGTGCCAAACGTTACCGTCAACAGCATCACGCCCAGCAGAAACCCGGCGTCACCGATTCGGTTGACGATGAATGCCTTCTTGCCCGCGTCTCCGGCAGACTTGCGCTGGAAATAAAAACCGATCAGCAGATAAGAGCACAGCCCCACACCTTCCCAACCCACAAACATCATCAGGTAATTGTCAGCCAGGATGAGAACCAGCATGGAAAACATGAAGAGATTCAAGTAGCCAAAGAAACGGTAATACCCGCCCTCGTGCCCCATGTAACCAATTGAATAAATGTGAATCAGGAAACCGACACCCGTGACCACCAGCAACATGACGGCGGAAAGCGGATCGAGTTGAAAACCCACGTTGACATTCAGATTGCCAATCGTTCCATTGGTGAGATGAAAGGCGCCGGCCGGCAGCCAGGTGTAAAGAGTTGAGGTGAAAGTGTGAGCGGGCTGACCCAGCAATTCGAAGAAACTTCCGAG
>DASYXZ010000285.1:0-14209 GCA_035934315.1 Terriglobia bacterium
TACGGCGCATTAATCTAAAGGGAGTGGAACACAGCAAGGTTCACAGACGGGCGATGTGCAGGAACGAATCCTGACATCGCCCGTTTTGTTTTGAGGGGCTGGATGAGTTCGAGATAGGATTTGTTATACGCTCCCGCGCGCAGGAGGCAGGAGCTGGATTGCAGATAGCAATTATACTTCATTTAAACTTGCCTCGGAAATTCGTCTGATTTTTGCGCCGACCTTGCTCAGTTTTTCCTCGATGCGTTCGTAGCCGCGGTCGATGTGATATACGCGGTCGATGGTTGTCTCGCCCTCGGCGGCGAGGCCGGCGAGCACCAGCGAAGCGGAGGCGCGAAGGTCTGAGGCCTGGACCATGGCGCCGCTTAGCGAAGACTTTCCCTTTACGACGGCCCTGCGCCCATCCACCGTGATGTCAGCCCCCAACCGGACGAGCTCGAGCGCGTGCAAAAAGCGGTTCTCAAAAATCGTCTCAGTAATCACCGAAGATCCTTCCGCTTGCGTCATCAGCGCCATATACTGGGCCTGCATGTCGGTGGCGAAGCCCGGGTACTCCTGGGTGGTCACATCTACGGCACCCAGCGCAGGCGCAGCTTGAACCTCAATGTCATGCCACGACTGGTCCTCGCCGCCATTGGACGCAATGGACTTTATCTTCACTCCCACCTCGGACAGCTTGGCGATGATCGCACTGAGATGGCCGGGATGGACACGCTCCAACGTAAGATGTCCGCCCGTGATTGCGGCAGCAGTTAAGAAGGTTCCTGCCTCAATGCGGTCGGGAATAATCGTGTGGTCCGCGCCGTGAAGCTTGGCCACGCCGCGGATTTTAATTTTGCTGGTCCCGGCGCCCTCGACGGAGGCGCCCATTTTGTTGAGCAAATTGGCGAGGTCCACAATTTCCGGCTCGTTGGCGGAATTCTCCAAAAGGGTTTCACCTTCCGCAAGAGCCGCAGCCATCATCAAGTTTTCCGTTCCGGTCACTGTGATTGTATCAAAATAAAAAGCCGTTCCTCTCAGCCGGTCAGCGCGCGCGCTAACGTAGCCGTGCTCCATTTTAACCTCGACGCCCAGCGCCTCGAGGCCCTTTAAATGCAAATTAATCGGCCGCGCGCCAATCGCGCACCCGCCGGGCAGAGAAACCCTGGCCTGGCCGAAGCGGGCGACCAGCGGGCCCAGAACCAGCACCGAAGCGCGCATCTGCTTCACCAACTCGTACGGGGCCAGCGGGCTTTCCAATTTTCGTGCCTGGATTTCCACCCGATTGCCGTGTTCCTCATGCGTGACGGCGGAGTCCACGCCCAATTCTTCCAGCAGGCTCCGCATGGTGCCGATGTCGCGGACGCGGGGCAGATTTCGAAGCACCACCCGCTGGTCGGTCAACAGGGCGGCAGCCATCGCCGGCAATGCGGCATTTTTAGCGCCGCTGATGCTGATGCGCCCTTCCAGCGGTCTCCGGCCTGCAATTAGGAATTTGTCCATCGGTGGTTAATCGTCCTCAAATTAAGTATGGGCCATTCCTGTTTTATTTTCTATGCCGATGGGATCACCCACCGGCCTCTCACACACGATCCAGTGACAACATAATCTCCATCCAGAATGGTAAGGTCAGCATCCGCCCCGGCAGCGATTACTCCTTTTTGTCTTTCAAGCCCCAACAACCTTGCCGGGTTCAGAGTGGCGCATGGCAAACAGTCCTTGAAACTCTGCCCGGTGAATTTTACAAGATTCCGCAAAGCCTGTTGGAGAGTTATGCTGCTGCCCGCCAGGTTGCCCTCGGCGGTGCGGCAGACACCGCCGACCACGTGGACGTTGAATTGGCCCAACTGATAAGCGCCGTCGGGCATGCCCGTGGCGCTAAGGCTGTCCGTAACCAAAATGACGCGGTCCAATCCTTTGGCTCTCACCAGCAACCGGACGGCAGGGGGTTCCACATGAAGGCCGTCGCAAATAAGCTCTGCGCTCAGGCGATCATCCGTCAGCACGGCTCCAATTATTCCGGAATCTCGATGCCCGAAAGGGCGCATGGCGTTGTAAATGTGGACCGCATGTGTTGCCCCGGAATCGATGGCGCGCTCCGTTTCCTCGAAAGTGGCGTTTGAGTGGCCGATGCCCACTCGAACTCCGCGCCCACGCGCGTATTTAAGTACAGCCAGTTCGTCGTCCAACTCCGGGGCGAGGGCGAGCGCCACGGGCGTGCCTCCCGTCGCGTCCAAAAACTCTTTGCACATAGGGACAGACGGTTTCTTGATTTCCGCCGCGGGGTGTGCGCCGCGTCTGACGACGTTCAAAAACGGACCCTCGAAATAAATGCCCAGGGGTTGTGCTGTGGGTTCCTCGCCAGCTTTTGTGCCATGGTCAGGTGAGCGTGCAGCGCGGACGATTTCGCCGAGCCCCGCGGCAGCTCTTAGAGTTTCCGCGACGCTCGCCGTCACGGTTGTGGGCACGTAAGAAGTGGTACCGTGACGGGCAAGAAAAACTCCGATGGCGGACAGAGCGGCGGGCGTCGCCTCCATGAAATCGTGTCCCGCCGCGCCGTGGGTGTGCAAGTCGATAAAGCCCGGAGCGACGATTCGATTTCTATGATCAACGACCGAAGCCCCGGCTGGTATTTTTAACCAATGCTCCGGCCCAACATCGACTATCCGGTGGCCGTCGATCAGAATCACGCCATTCTCGATTTCTTTCTCCGGGGTAAAAATAGCTCCTGCCAGGATGGCTGAGATCGCCATTAGAAAGTTCTCCGTAAGGTCAAGGATCTTTTCCGGGGCGAATCACGTTTCCACCCGCCATGCGCTTCACGAAGAACCTGGGCGGGATTGTTCCCTTCAGCAAGCAATTTTTCCGCTTCGTGGCGCGAAATCTTTTTCCAGAGCATTAAAAGTGCCACGGGTAAATTTCTTCCGGAAGCCTCCAGAGCATGCGCCGCAGCCGCTGGACCAACGCCCGCAGCTTTCGCCAGCATCGCCTCGCCACGCGCTCGCAGCTTCCCACTTTTCATCCGCATATTCACCATCCAGCCGGAGAGCACGCGGCCTACTCGCACCATGCTCGCGGTGGAAAGCATATTCAAAACAAGTTTTTGGGCGGTGCCGGCTTTCATGCGTGTGGAGCCCGCGATGACTTCCGCGCCGACAACAGTTGAGATGGTAACGGTGGCAAGCTTGCGCATCCGGGCCTGCGGGTTGGCTGTTACGGCGAGTGTTGTTGCTCCCAAGCGGCGCGCGTAGCGCATTCCCGCCAGCGTGTAAGGCGTTCGCCCACTGGCGGAGACGCCCACAACC
This sequence comes from Terriglobia bacterium, assembly GCA_035934315.1. Taxonomy (GTDB): domain Bacteria; phylum Acidobacteriota; class Terriglobia; order UBA7540; family UBA7540; genus DASYXZ01. Next base: position 3,285 of record DASYXZ010000285.1, read on the forward strand.
ACGTCCCGGCGGTCGAGTTTGATTTTTTGCAAATCACGCACTGCCTGCTGAGTGTCGTCCTCTGCGCCCTCGATAGGTTGGAACATTGAGGCGGGCGCTCCCGCCATGACCGCGACCACACGGTCAGTTCCAAAGGTTGGAATACATTCGGCCGCATCCAGCACACCCAGCCGGCCGCTAGTTCCCGCGCCCACGTAGACCAGCCGGCCGCCTCGCCCCAACGCGTCAACAATCAAATTCACAGCACGCGCTATCTGCGGAAGCACCCGGCTTACTGCGGCAGCAACTTTGCGGTCTTCCCGGTTGATAATGCGCACGATCTCATGCGTCGGTTTGGTGTCTAGCGACTTTGAAACCGGATTCTCGCGTTCGGTAATTCTTGGATTGTTGTTCATCGGTTATACGGACAGAGATGAGACCGCAAGAGCGGGAGTTATTTAAACCAATTATGAATGATAAACGAAGACCACCAAGTGCAAATTCTTTTTCTTAATTCACAATTCATAACTTCTTCTACTGGTCTCCTCTTCCTGAAAGTGTCTCCCATCCACGGCGCGACAGGTCCCAATAGATGCCGTAGCCCGATATGGCTGCGATCGCCAAAAATATCGCGCCCAGACCTGGAGCTCCCAGCAAAAGCTTGCCGATACTAAACAATGTCATGTAAACCATCAGGCACCCGAGGAGCCAGTCCATTAAATTATACCAACCATCGCGGACGGGAAGGATATCCGGCGCCAAAGCGGCAATCGGCTTCCATCCTGCGGCGGCGGGCCTGACGCGCTTATAGAATTCCAGCAGCTTCGATTGCGGCTCGGGGTCGGTGGCAAACGTGACGCTTAGCCACACGACGCTGGTGATGGCGACCGTGAACAAGAGAGACTTGGCAAAAATATCAGGGTCGGTTCCACTGAAGTGGATCAAAGACACGCCGCCAATTTTAAGTTGGAGCAAGGCAGTGGTGAGGGCTGCAGCGGTCATTGCGGAAACCTCAGACCAGGCGTTGACGCGCCACCAGTACCACCGCAATAAGTACACGGCGCCTGTGCCCGCACCCACGCCGAGGAGCAATTGCCATGCCCCGGCCACCGACGTCATCACCAGAGAGACGGCGGCGCCCAAAACAGCAAGAAGACACGTGGCAACTTTAGACGCATTGACATAATGGCGTTCATTTCGTCCGCGTGCCAAAAATCGGCGGTAAAAATCATTCACAAGATAGGATGATCCCCAATTCAATTGCGTCGCGATGGTGGACATGTAAGCCGCAGCGAATGCCGCCAGCATCAGGCCCCGGAAAGCGCCCGGCAGGTAATCCACCCAAACTTTGATGTAGCCAATCTCTTTGTCCTTGAGATCCGGATAAAGAATAACAGAGGCGAGAGCGGTGAGAATCCAGGGCCACGGTCGGATGGCGTAGTGCGCGATGTTGAACCAAAGCGTGGCGCCCAACGAATGTTTCTCGTTCTTGGCGCAAAAGATTCGTTGCGCCACGTAGCCGCCGCCGCCTGGTTCCGCTCCCGGATACCAGTTGGCCCACCAGTTCACTCCAAGGTACATGCAAAAAGCCAGAATGGGCAACCAGGGAGAGTTCAGGCCCGGCACGAAACTTAGAATGGAACCGGTGCCGCCCTGCGCTGCGCCGCGCGCCGCGTCAATCACGGACAGCTTCTGCTTCATCGCCTCCATGCCGCCCACAGCCTTTACGCCGTAGTACGCCAGCACAATCACCATGGTCATCTTCAGGACGAATTGGATTAAGTCGGTCCAAAGCACGCCCCAGAGGCCGGAGATGGTGGTGTAAAAGCCAGTGATGGCGATGATGCCGAATAGAACGACCACCGCCCAAAACTTGGGAACTCCGAGGGCCGTGCCCAGAATTTTTTCCATGGCCAGATTGACCCAGCCGACGATCATGCAATTCATCAGAATCCCGAAATAGAGAGCCCGAAACCCACGCAGGAAAGCGGCGGGCTTGCCGGCATAACGCAGCTCAACCAATTCTGCGTCGGTGGTTATTTCAGACCGTCGCCAGAGGCGGGCGAAAAAAAACACGGTCATCATGCCGCTGAAAAGGAAGCTCCACCACAGCCAGTTGCCCGCAATACCCTGCGTGGCCACAAGGCCCGTGACTGCCAGGGGAGTGTCGGCGGCGAAAGTCGCAGCCACCATCGATGTGCCCGCCAGCCACCAGCTCACCTCCCGGCCCGAGAGGAAAAATTCGTCCGTCGATGAGCCGGCTTTTTTTCGGTAATAGAGACCGATCAGGAGATTGATGAGGAAATACGCCGCGACAACCAACCAATCAACAAGAGTGATTTTCATTCGTGTCCCCTGCCCGAAGCGCTTACTGACCTAAACCGCGCGCCAGTATATAGCAGATGGCGGCAAGCGGGAAGTTGAATGTGCAGCCGCTTTTTGACTTTGGAGAATCTAACGTGTGGCTGGTTGCTAAAGCGCGTAAGGGCGGCCAAGAGTATGTCGCAGGCCGTCAGGAAAATGAAATCTAAAGGCAGGATTTAGAACGCTCTCACTCAAAAGGAGGTGTGCTTTGAAACTCAAAGAAGGATTTATCTGCGTCATGATATTCGCGTGCGTGAATTGGCTGACCGCAACTTCCGCTCTCGCGCAGAGCAGGGGCGGCGCCATATCGCTGCACTTCACTTCGTATTCGCCGATTGTCTCGCTTATCGCCGGCATCATGATTCTGATTTTCCCCCGGCTTCTCAACTATATCGTGGCTTTTTACCTGATCGTGGTGGGACTGCTCGGGATCCTCGGCCGCTGACCCGAATTGCGCAGCGTGTCCGCGTATTTCTCCGGCCTGCTTGAAGTGGAAGAAACAGACCGGATATATAACTATATGAGTAATACTAGAGATATATAATACCTTTAAGTGTTACTTTAAGTCCTGGTTTGTTTTAAAACAGGCGCGCGACCTGCGACTGCCGCATAAGAATGTCGTTCCGTGCATTTTCCAAACACTTGTATTGATTCTAAAGGACATCTTGGCTTCGTTCCTCGAGAGGCTTACCTTGCACAATTCGTTTTGGCTTTTCCGTGGATTTTGGACTTATCCTTAATCTGACTTTTAGCCGTCTATGCCCGATCTGGCTGACCCTGTTAAAGCATACGGTCACAACCAAAATTAAGATATCACAACGGTTACTATTTGTAAAGTAAAACATAAACCTTGTTTGGAAGATGTCTGGCGCAGGGTATCAGGTGGTGTCCAGAGTGCAAAATCAAGCCGGCCCGTTGTATACTGTTATGTGACGGGATTTTGAAATGGAAATCCTGACAAATTATCGCAAAATGGCGACGACAACCTTGGACGTTCAAGCACCCCCGCAGACCAAATGGATTATTTCCGGGTGGACCGATCTGCTCTGGTTTTCTGTGGGAGGCGCCGCTGCAGGGTACGCCTTCTGGGCGCTCTGGCGATTTGTCCACCTACCGCTGTTATTGCTGGTGGCTGTTTGGGCGATTGTCTTTGATGAGACTCACGGCTTTGCCACCATCTCGCGCACGTACTTCGACGCTTCGGAGCGCAGGAAGCGCGGACGGTGGCTGTGGGGCAGCCTGGCGTTCTTTGTGGCCATCGGGCCTATCCTCATCGTGCTGCGGCTTGGCGACTGGCTTGAGCTTGCCACTGAAATTTGGGGCTATTATCATATTTTCAAGCAGCACTACGGCTTCATGATGATGTACAAGAAAAAGAATCGTGACTTCGATGCCATTGACATGCGCCTGGACAAAATTTTCTTCGCCGCCGCTTTCTACTACCCGTTCCTCACTTATCCGCTGCACGACAAAGAGGCCGCCGGACTGATTCCCTTTGCCATTCCGCCTCTCGCCGGGGCCATTTTTGAAAACGTTCTGCTCCTGGTTCTCATCTTAATCACTCTCGTGTACCTGGCGCGGCAAGTGATGAAGGCGCGCCAGGGATTGCCCTTGAACTGGCCCAAGCAGATTCTGTTTGCCGCCGCGGTACCCATCAACTTTCTTCTCTTTCGAAGCAGCATGCCGCTGCTCGGCGTCTATGCGGCCGCCACGATCTTCCACAACATCCAGTACCACCGCCTGGTGTGGTTTTACAATCAAAACAAATACTCCCGGGAGCCATCACCGGGCAGGAATTTCGGGCTGGCTACGTTGGTGAACAGCCGTTGGCTCGTCTACGTGGCGGTAGCGGCGTTCTACGCATTTCTGTTTGACGCGTTGCCGCGCTTCATCGTGCGGCCGGCCATCGGGCCGGGTGACGCCAGCCTGCGCAATCAGATTATCTTTTCTTTCTTCGCCGCTCCCGGACTGCTGCACTACTGGATCGACGGGCACATTTGGAAAGTGCGCTCCGACCCCGAGTTGCGCACCTATCTGCAACTTTGAGATTCCCATTTCATTTATTCCGAGGTCAAGGATCGGGTAGCAAAGAGTTCGAGCCCTTGGAGCGCCGGGCATTTCCCGGGACCAGAAAACACGCTATCGCCACGGAAAGGCGAGATTTCGCGGAGCAGACCCGATAGAAGAGAGTCAGGGCACTACCCAAAATTCAAAATCAATGCCAGAATATCAATCGTTTGGTAGCGGGGTCATTTGCAAGACATGGACGTTGCCGGGTGCAGTCATTCCCGCCCCTTGCCATTCCCGCGCAGGCGGGAATCCAGAGGGCAGACTTCAGCGGGAATGCACCCCGAAATCAATTGGAAGTGCGCCGCAGATGGACTGGATTCCCACTTTCGCGGGAATGACCTGTTAGCTGATGGGTTTGGAGGGGGCTCCGGATCCAAATGAACCCACCACCAATCACTCAACATGAGTAAACTAAATGTCGATTCCTCTTACTCCCGTTTTACGCCGGCAATACTTTTCGCATTTTTGCTTGCCGCCCCTGCTTCGCTCCACCCGGCGCCTTATTTTGCCCAAGGTTCGGCCCAACAAAAACTCGACTCCATCGGCCCGGTCGTTGAGGAAGCGATTCGCGCCGGCAAATGTCCGGGCGCCGTCGTACTGATCGGTCACGCGGGGAAGGTGGAATACCGGCGCGCTTTCGGATACCGCTCCTTGGTTCCGAAAAAGATGCTGATGACTACCGATACTATTTTTGACCTGGCCTCGCTCACCAAAGTCATCGCCACCACCACGGCGGTGATGCAGCTCGTGGAAGAAGGGAAGATCCGTTTGGAAGATCCGGTGTCCGTGTACTGGCCCGAATTCAAAGCGAACGGGAAGGATGAAATTACCATTCGCGAGTTGATGACTCATTTTTCAGGATTGCGCGGGGACTTGACGCTCGAGCCGGAGTGGTCGGGTTATGAAACCGCGATGCAAAAAATTATCGCTGAAAAGCCCATTGCGGCGCCCGGCACGCGTTTCATTTACAGCGACATCAATTATGAGACTCTGGGAGAAATCGTTCACCGGATTTCCGGCCAGACGCTGGACGTTTATTGCGCTGAACATATTTTCAAGCCCCTGGGCATGAAGGATACGCGGTTCAAACCGCTCGAGGCGCCGGGCGTGAATCTCGATCGCATTGCGCCCACTCAATATCAGCATGGGACGACGGGAAAAATGCTTTGGGGCGAAGTCCACGACCCCACGTCTTATGACATGGGCGGCGTGGCGGGCCACGCGGGCCTGTTCTCCACCGCCGATGATTTGTCCATTTTTGCGCAGATGATTTTGGGCGGCGGCGCGCTCAACGGTGTGCGAATACTCAGTGCTCCGGCGGTTGAAAAAATGACATCCCCCGCCACTCCTCCCGGCAACAGAGTGGTGCGCGGGCTCGGCTGGGACATTGACTCGCCTTTTTCCTCCAACCGCGGCGAGCTATTTCCGGTCGGGTCTTTTGGACACTCGGGCTTTACCGGAACCTCCATCTGGATCGATCCTTTATCAAAAACGTATGTCATTTTTCTGGCCAGCTCGGTGCATCCGGTTGGAAAAGGCAACGTGATCGCTCTTCGGTCGAAGATTGCGACCATAGCGGCGGCGGCGTTTGGAGTGGTTCCCACAAAGGCAGCGACGGCGAATTGCCCCACCCTCACCTCCTACTGCGAGATGACGAATAGTTTTCGCATCCCTCCCCCGCAAAACGGAATGGTGCAGACTGGGATCGACGTCCTGGAGTCGGAAAACTTTTCCCCTCTTCGTGGTCTTCGCATTGGGCTGATCACCAATCACTCGGGCCGTGATTCGGCTGGGCGAACGACTATTGATCTACTGGCGCATGCACCGGGCGTTAAACTGGCTGCTATTTTTAGCCCCGAGCATGGGTTGGCGGGCACTGCGGACGAGCGTGTCCCTTCCGGTGTCGAGCCCGAAACAAAATTACCGGTCTACAGTTTGTACGGTGAGACTGAACGGCCCACCGGCAAAATGCTCGATGGCCTGGATGCTCTGGTATATGACATCCAGGACGCCGGGGTTCGCTTTTACACTTATTCGACGACCCTCGGCTACGCCCTGGAAGCCGCTGCGAAAAAAAGGATTCCGATATTTGTGCTTGATAGACCGAACCCGATTACAGGATTCTATGTCGAGGGTCCGATCTTGGATAATGACCTCCACTCTTTTGTTGGATACTTTTCATTGCCGGTGCGTCACGGGATGACCCTCGGCGAACTCGCAGGAATGTTTAACCAGGAAAACAAGCTGGGGGCCAGGCTTGAAGTCATCAAAATGCGCGGCTGGGAACGGACCGAATGGTACGACGAAACCGGCTTGCAGTGGATTAATCCATCGCCCAATTTGCGCAACCTGATTGAAACGACTCTTTATCCGGGCGTGGGGATGATTGAAGGCGCCAACGTGAGTGTGGGCCGGGGTACGGACACACCCTTTGAGGTGCTGGGCGCGCCGTGGATGGACGCGGAAAAACTCGCGGTGTACCTTAATGCCCGGCAAATTCAAGGCGTCCGCTTTTTGCCAGTAGATTTCACTCCGCGTGAAAACCGTTTCGCCGGAAAAGTCTGCCATGGCGTTCAACTTGTTTTGTTGGACCGCCTGGCGTTGGACTCGCCGGAGTTAGGTGTTGAATTGGCAACGGCGCTCTACAAGCTTTTTCCCGGAGATTTTCAATTGGACAAGACCCTGGCTCTGGTGGGCTCGCGGACTGTGTTGGAGTCGATCAAGCAAGGACGCGATCCGAGGCGTATCGCATACGATTTGCAACAAGATGGCCTGGCGAAGTTTCGCAATCTTCGGGAAAGATACTTACTCTATCCATAGCAATTCGTCGAAAAACTCTTCCCCGCCCAGGCGGATCATTCTGAGGAGGTCGCCGCGGCGAGCGACGAGGAATCTCGCATTGCTTGTTTTTTCAGAGCGATGCCGCGTCTGCGGGACTCCGCCTGCGGGATCGAAATGACACGCGTCGAAAACAATTTTTAACTAACTGCCAGTCATGCTGCCACGCCATGCCCGGTTCAAGATTCTTGGATAACCCGCTTGTGTTTTTCGGTAAGGAAAGCCTATGATGAGTACTCGTAGAATCACATCAAATGGCCTCCGGCAGGAGAATCAAAGTACTTTTAATCGGCAACGGAGGGGTGATTTGAAAATGAAAACAAAACTTTCATTGCGACTCCTGATGACCGGCAGCGCCGTAGCTTTGCTGGCTGTGTGCGGCACTCAGAGGCTGATCCAAGCCAGAGAAAAGAATTCGCCAGTCGATCCCAATGATGTAACTTCCCGTCTTTTCCAATTATTGGATGATTCGCACGATGGAAAGCTGACGGATTTTTACGTCTTGGCCGACCTATACAAAGATAAGAGCTCAAGCAAGCCGGATGCGGAGCTGCAGCACGTGCTGCTGGTAGATTATGACAAGGATCGGAATTTTGGAAAATTGAACCTCCATGTTCGCACCCTAGACAAGCTGGACCCAGAGCAATTGAAGACCTACACGCCAAAGCAAGTTTATGATTTTGGCGATGACGATACGGAAAAATTTGTGAAGTCCGATCCGGGCCCGCTGGGACGGACGGGAGACATGTACCTCCGCGCCACGGCAAATCACCCACTGCGGGATACTCCCATCACTGATGAGGCGCGCAAGGCCTACGATTTTTACCTCACGCAGTACGTTATTCCCGCGCTTCAAAAAAAGTAGGCTTGCCGGGGACAGTCCGCGTTCAAGCTTCTTCCTGGCAGAGTCTTTTCAAAGCTACTGCCTTTTTGAATCAATCAATACCAGCCGTTGATAAGTGGATGGGTTTCCAATGCGGGCGGGGAAGACCCGATCGGCCTTGGAGCGCAGGATAATGTGCGGAATATTTTCTCCCTCACTCGCAGCCCCGGAATTTTGTGGTAAGGCTTTCTGCGCGCCCAGGGTTAATCCGATTTCATAGCCTGCTTGAAATTTGCCGCCATCGAACCACGCGACAGGGATGGCTATATCTCCGGAAAATCCGGAAGCCGTTTTCTTCCACGCCGTTTTGATTTCCTGGTTGTAATCGTGCTGCACCGGCCGCAGCGGAAGATAATCTTCCTCTGAATAAACATACGGTTTGACCGAGGCGAAATCCCCCGGGCTGAGGAGCAATTGGTATTCGTCGCCGTTGGTTGAAATGTTGGAATAATTCTCGCGAAAAGCTGTTTCAAGAATCAAGGAGACCACGTCGCCTTTTGCAATGTCGCGCCCGGTGAAAGGCTGGTAAAGGTTGGGATCGGTCACGTCCGCGCCGACATACAAATAATTACCGTCCCAGCCCAAGGCGAACCGGGCGGAAAACTGGCCGGCGCCGCGCCAGAGTTTGCCCCCGGCAGCAATCTGTTCCGTCTGATCGAGGACATAAAGGGGCCCACCCTGCCACTTGGCGAAATCACCGTCAAGAACCGGAGGGTCGCTTACGCGCGGGGCGTACAGCACACCATAATCATCACGCCATGCAAGCCTCTGGTCAGGCAGGCGACGGTAGGCGGGGTCAGTCAAAACTTCCGTCAACCGTTCGGTGGTCTTGCCCGGCAACGGAGATATTTCCTTCATCAGGGACTGGAAACGCGGCTTGTTGCGAAGCGCGCGCGCGTTGGCTTCAAGCAGGGCGATACGCCGCCTGATTTCCGGTACGTCAATCGTCTTCCGTTCTTCGACGAAGAGTGGTTTGAAAATATTGTCATCCCACCAGTAGTCGCTGTAGGTCGTGAGAAAGGGAGCCAGTTTCTTCATGGCATCGCTCCCATATTGCTGGGTGATGGCGCGGCGCTGCGCGGCTTCAGGATTGTAAGCTTGGGAATTCCAGAGATATTCGGCGATGGTTTGCAGTGGAATCATGGAGGCGCGCGGCTCCACCATGGGATTTGAGAAAAGACCGCTGACGGCAGTGGCCAGGTTCGGGTCGCGCCCGCGCATGGGGCCCAGGTTCACGCGCCAGGAAATACCGTCATTGACGGGAAAATTATCCCACACCAGCGGCTTCCGATGGAGCAGCGCGCCCCACTCTGTGGCTTGTGCCACGGTTATGGTGGGTGAGACGACCTTGGTTCCGGTCCATACGATGGGCACGTCCGGGTCAACGCCCGCGCCGAGTTCTTTGATGTAATCGCGGCTGCCCCAATCGTTGGTATAGGTCGTGGGCGTCACCACCAGCCGGTTTTCTGCAGATCGCGATTTCAGGTAGTGATAGAGCTTGTTGATTACATAGGTGTGCGCCCCTGCCAGAGTTTTGAAGCGTGCCTTGTCCTGCGGATTCTGGAGCTCCTGCGGGACGTCGTCGAGAAAAAGCGCGAAGCACGAAACACCGAGCTTGCCCACACCATCTAGTTTGGAAGTGAGGTCAGCAAAATCCTGATCATCCGAATAGGTCATGGAGAGTCCGGGGCTGATGGCAAAACAGAAATCGACGAAGTTGGCGCGGGCCGTGTTCACCAGATCGCCCAGTTGCTTCATCTGTGCGGGCGGATAAGGCTTGCGCCAAAGCAAACGGTGGTAGGGATCGTCCTTGGGCGCGTAGTAATAAACGTTCATCGCGTGCTGTCCCTCAAAGCGGAGCATGGCAACGCGGTCCTGGTGGCTCCAGGGCTTGCCGTAAAACCCTTCCACGATGCCGCGCTCGGGGAAGGAAGGGAAATCGGTGATCGACAGCAGGGCATTGCGGCCGCTTCGAGTTAATGCGACAAATTGAGCCGGTGGCGCCAGGTTCGGGGAAGCTTTAGTGGCCGGCGCGTGCAGGAGTTGTGGTATTCGCAGCAACGCATTATGGAAACCTTGCGCGCTTACGGCGGTAATGCGCATCGCTTGCGGGGTGGAGGAGCCTTCATAATTCGCGTCCAGAGTATATCCCTCATTCGCAAGTTCGCGCGTGAGGTCTTTTGCTACATCACCCGCCGCCTTTTTCAAAGTTGCCAGAAATTGTTCGCGGCTTTCGGCCTCACGCAGTTCAATTGTGAAATGACCTCGCAGAGAGCGGGAGGGAGTTGGGCCGGCCGTAGAAAATCGGACTGTCGTGCGGTTCTGGCGCGCCAAGGCATCCAATTGGAGAAGCAATCGCGGGTCGAGTCGTCTGGTTGAAATGACAGACCAAACGCCGCGCGCAAAAATGTTTGTCGCGCCCAACGTGGTGAGTATGAAAAGAAATGCAATTTTTAATTGCAGAGTTCGCATGGAGTTTTCCCGTTGCTTGCAGGTGAAGAATTAATTCGGCCGAATGCCAAACGCTTTAGGAGGCTACTTTTCGCCGCCATAGTTTCCAAATAAAATATGCAGGGATACCACTGCCCACAAGGACCAATCCCCAGAGCGAGTCCGTCCTCTGTTGAATAAAGGTGTTGATAAGCAAAAGAACCGAAAGGGTTACAAAAATTGCGGGAACCACCGGATAGCCCCAGGTCCGATAAGGCCGGGGAAGGTTGGGCTCCCGCCGGCGCAGAATAAAAATTCCTCCGGTGACCAGCGCGTAAAAGAGAAACTCGGAAAAAATCGC
>DASYXZ010000289.1:0-12309 GCA_035934315.1 Terriglobia bacterium
CCGGGCAGAACAACGTGAAGGCAGGTTGGGCCAACTACGGCGGGGATAAGGTCTGGCCGGCGCCCGAAGGCTGGATGAATGACGATGAGTGGCCCAGCATCCCTTATTACATACTCGATGGAAGCAAATTTAAATCCGAGATAGTCACCGAAACTCCTGCGGAAGTGGCCGTGCGCGTCACCAGCCCGCCGGACCCGCGCACCGGCGTCCAGTTTGCGCGAACGTATCACGTTTACGCCGGAACCACGCGCATTCAAGTGGACCAGGTGATGCGCAACATCAGCCGCCGCCAGATCCGCTGGGGCATCTGGCATTTGGTGCAGCACGACGCGGCGGACGCGCACGACCCCTCCAAACCCAACCCCGAGCTTTACATGTACGTGCCGATCAACCCGCACAGCATGTTTCCCAATGGATATTACAATCCCTATGGAGACGCACGACACCCCAGTTATGAATTGCAGCACGGTGGAAATATGCTGCGCATTCATTACCTTTACCGCGTGGGAAAAATGGCGGCGGATTCCAGCCGCGGATGGTATGCCGTGGTCAACGGCCAGAAAAATATCTGCTTTGTCGAAAACTTTAAATATTATCCCGCCTTGGAATATCCGGATAACGCCTCGGTGGAAGCCTGGAACGACGGCCCGGGAACGATTTCCCGTGTCGCGTGGGACCAGACGCTGGCGGACGATCCCAAACAAACACCCTATTTCCTGGAGTCGGAGGTCCTGAGTCCGTTCGCCACGCTTGATCCAGGCGACACTTATTCATTCACCGTTCATTGGTCGCCCACGCGTGCGCCCAATCCCATTCGCAACACAAGTTGGGCGGGCGCCATCAGTGAATCGCTCAGCGCGAAAGTGGAAGGCGGTCAGATCCAACTGAAAGGCGTCTTCGGCGTGTTCACTCCAGGAACCATTGAAGCGGTGTTCTATAACAACATGGGAGAAGAGTTGAACCGCGAAATTTTGCAGGCAGTGGACCCTCGCCAGGTCGTCAGAATCGATAAATCAGTTTCGTTACCAGCCGGAGCTTTCCGAGTCAGCGTACTGGTGCGCGATGCGGACGGCGAAAATCGCGGGTTCCTGGGAAACGTGGTTTTGAAAAAGTAAGAACTCCCCGCCCACGCTCTCAATTGGGTGCGGGATCGAACTTATCAAGGCAGATTGTTTCTGCAGCTTTACTCCCAGCCCAACTTGGAGTATTTTATCGTTTCCGCGAAGCGGTTGCTCGCGGTTGCTGCGAAAGCGTTTTTTCCAGTCTGAGTGATACGCGGCATCATTGGGTCGGCCTTCCGACTCAAAGGTCTGGTTAGCTGGTAATGATTCCGGCGCAGTCGGTAAGAGCCTGCGCTTCGAAAAGCAAATAAGCTAAGCATTAATTTTCATGGTCGCGTCAGGAGGAACAAAAGATGGCCAAGGTTAAACAAATTACAGCCTGGGCGGACAGCATGCCCGGAGTAATCGGACGAATCGCCAAAGGTCTGGCGGACGCCAAGATAAACGTCACTGCATTTACGGCTTACGGGACGGGAGGTGAAAGTCCCATCCGCATGCACGTGAGCAATCCCGCTAAAGCCAAAAAAATTCTTCAAGACCTTGGCTTTCGCGTCACGGAAGAGGAAGTCCTTCGAGTCACCGTGCCGGAGAAGCCCGGCATGCTGGCGGAGATCGGACTCCGCATGGGCAAAGCTCACATCAACGCGGATTACGCATACGCCACGGTAGCCAAGGGTGGCAAGAAGGTGGACGTGGTAATTGGAGTTTCCGACCTGGCCGGCGCCGCCAAGGCATTGCGCGGCTTATGACAGAAATCGCGCGGGCCATATCGCGTTTGTAGCGCCGATCCCGCAATGCGGGATCGGCATGATAATAAATTCCACGCGTGCCGACTGCGGGTCGACCCTACGCGAATGGATAATGATTGAGGTCAAGCGCTCGATTGGCCACCCGCCGCTTGAGATCGATGGTATCGGCTGGACTGCGGCGCAGGAACCGCTTGACCAAAGCCAACTGGGCGCGGAGTGTGTCGCCCTCGGCGATGCGAGCCAGGCCACGGCGCGCTTCCATTTCCATTCGGTCGACGGCCTCGTGAAGATAGCAGCGCGCCGCATCGCACTCCGCGGCGCAAGATTCGGGCGTACCCTTTCTCAATATTTTTAGAGTCCGTAGCAATGTGCTTTCCATCGCGTAAACTTCCATCACCAGGTTGCTTATTACTCCAATCACTTCCTGCTCGTCCGCCAGCGCCTGCATGTATTTTTGCACTGCGCTTCCGGCGACCAGTAGAGCCACCTTCTTCGCGCCATCAACCAGCCTGGCCTCTTCCGCAAGCGGCCCATCGTCTTCTGCCTGTTCCGCGGGCGTAATGTTCAGCACGTCGTCCATTAATTTTTGGGCAGCGGGAATCAGCCCCAACTCGCCCTTCATCGACCGTTTCATCAGCATATCGGTGATCAGCAGTCGGTTGATTTCATTGGTCCCTTCGAATATCCGGTTCACACGCTGGTCCCGGAAGCCGCGCTCCACATCGTAATCGCTGGAAAATCCGTACCCGCCGAAAATTTGGACAGTCTCGTCCGCGACAAAATGAAGAGACTCGGTTCCCATGACTTTCAGAATGGAACATTCCACGGCGTACTGCTGCAACGCTTCGAGGATCTGTTTGGCCGCCGACTGGGCGCCCTGATCAACGCCCTCAAGGAGCGAATCAATCATCCCCGTCGTCCGGTATGAGATGCTTTCCATGGCGTAGGTCCGCACCACCATTTCACCAAGCTTTTCCTTAATCATCCCGAAGTCTGCGATTTTTTTGCCGAAAGCCGCGCGCTCCTTGGCCCACTTCAGAGCTTCGGCAATAAGGTATTTCGAGCCACCCACGCAGCCCGCGCCCAGCTTCAGCCGACCCATATTCAAAATATTGAAGGCGATCTGATGGCCTTTGCCAATTTCGCCCAAAACGTTCTCCACGGGCACGGGAACGTTTTCCAGGTTCAGCGGCGTAGTGGAAGAACCACGGATTCCCATTTTGTGCTCTTCGGCGCCAGGCGAGACACCGGGAAATGCCCGCTCCACAATAAAGGCGGTAAACTTCTCTCCATCCACCTTGGCAAAAACAATATAGACATCCGCAATACCGCCGTTGGTGATCCACATCTTTGTTCCGTTAAGAATGTAATTTTTGCCGTCGGGGCTCAAAATGGCTTTGGATTTGCAATGCAAGGAGTCTGAGGCGGAGGTCGCCTCGCTAAGGCAATAAGCGCCCACCCACTCGGCGCTCGCCAGCTTGGGAACGTATTTGGCTTTCTGGGCGTCAGTGCCAAAAAAAGCGATGGGGAGAATGCCGATGCCGGCCTGCGCGCCCAGTGTAGCGGCCCAGGCGCCGCTGCGCGCCATTTTTTCCGACACGATGATGCTGGAGATTTTGTCGAGCTCAAGGCCGCCGTATTTTTGCGGGACATCGGTGGCGCACAATCCCACTTCAGCAGCCTTTTTCAGAAGCTCACGCAGGACGCCAGGCTTTTTGTCTTCCATCTCCTGGATGCGCGGCACTATCTCTTGATCCACAAACTCCTGTGCGGTCCGGGCAATCAGGCGGTGCTGGTCTGTGAGGTCTTCCGGCGTAAAGATTTCTTCCGGCAATCGCGGCTCAATCAAAAAACTTCCGCCGACGATCTTTTTCGGAGTCGTTGTGGCCGTACCCATTTTTCTTTCTCGTCGATGCGTGAAAATCCCTACTGCAAATTTTCAAAAATGCCCGCGGCGCCCATGCCACCGCCCACACACATGGTCACCATGCCGTAATGAGACTTGCGCCGCTTCATTTCCGCGAGCAACGTGGCCGTGAGTTTCGCACCCGTACACCCCAGCGGATGGCCGAGAGCGATGGCGCCGCCATTCACATTGGTCTTCTCCGGATCAAGCCCGGCCAATTTGATCACTGAAAGAGCCTGGACAGCAAACGCTTCGTTCAATTCAATCAAATCAATATCGCCAAGTTTCAAGCCCGCGAGCTTCAATGCTTTAGGGATGGCATGGACCGGGCCCACGCCCATCTCTTCCGGGAGCGTGCCAGCCGCCGCGTAACTTACGAACCGGGCAAGAGGTCTCGCGCCCAGTGATTGGGCTTTTTCCATCGACATCACCACGGCGGCCGCAGCGCCGTCGCTCATCTGCGATGAGTTCCCAGCCGTGACGCTGCCGTGAGCGTGAAAGGCAGGCTTGAGTTTTGCCAGAGCTTCAAGCGAGGTCTCGCGTCTCGGGCCTTCGTCAGTATTAAACACGATCTTACGTGTTTGCGATTTATCTTTTCCGTTCATACTCACTTCAATCACTTCGAGAGGCACGACTTCATCCTTGAATTTTCCCTCAGCGATGGCGGCGAGCGCCCGCTGATGGCTGCGCAGCGAAAACCGGTCCGCATCCTCACGTGTGATTTCGTATTTTCGCGACAGATTTTCCGCTGTGAGTCCCATGCTCAGGTAGGAGTCAGGGTAATAATCCATCAAGTAGGGATTGGGGGAAAAGTGATATCCACCCATGGGAATCATGCTCATGCTTTCGGCGCCGCCGGCTACGATGACGTCCGCAAAACCCGCCATGATGCGCTCTGACCCGAGCGCGATGGACTGGAGACCGGAAGAGCAAAAACGGTTGATGGTCATGGCGGAGCAAGAAACCGGCAGACCGGCGCGTAGCGAAGCAACGCGCGCCACATTATTGCCCTGTTGCGCCTCCGGCATGGCGCAGCCCAGGATCACGTCTTCGATTTCATTCGCGTCCAGCCCAGCGACGCGCCGCAAGATTTCCTGGATGACCGTAGCGGCCATATCGTCCGGACGCGTGCTGCGCAGCGTGCCCCGCGGCGCCTTGCCTACTGCCGTCCGGGCGATGGAAACGATTACAGCCTCTTTCATAAGAACCTCCGTCCAATCACCACCCATTCATTAAATGCTTTCCAAACCAGAATGAACGACTTCAGTAAGGTGAGCGCCTTCTGCCTTCTGCCTTCTGCCTTAATTCCTCAATGGTTTTCCCTTTTTCAACATGTATTGCATTCGCTCCACGGTTTTCTTCTGGCCGCTGAGACTGACAAAAGCTTCGCGCTCGAGATCCAAAAGGTACTGCTCTGAAACTCGTTGCGGTGACGTGAACTCTCCTCCGCCGGAAAGGATTTTAGCCAGGTGCGTGCCGACCACGACGTCATAGTCCGAGATATATTCGGCGCGCCGCATCAAGTGCAATCCGAGCTTCATTTTCGCCATCGCTGACTGTCCGAGCACCTGGATGTCTTCGCGAGGTTTCCCGGGACGATGACCAAGCTTCGCCAGATCGAGCGCCAATTGTTTGGCGTCGGCAATCTGTCGATCGCGGTTCATGCTGATGGAATCGGGCGCAGAGAGATAGCCCAGCTTACGTGCCTCATCGCCGCTAGTGGAAACTTTGGCCATGCCAATATTCAAGAACACTTCTTTGACATATGTAAACGGATCCGTCTCATCATCGTGCGGCGCGGTGTCCATAGCACGGACAAGCATTTCTTTTGTCCCGCCGCCTGCCGGGATAATCCCAACGCCAACCTCCACCAGTCCCATATAGGTTTCGGCGGCGGCGCGCACGCGGGCAGTATGGAGACACATCTCAACTCCGCCGCCCAGCGTCATGCCAAACGGGGCAGACACTACTGGTTTGGGCGCATACTTCAGCGCCATATTGGCATTCTGAAAAGCGCGCGCGGCCTGATGCAGCTCGTCCCACTCACCTTCCTGGACGGCCATCAGCACGAGCATCAGGTTGGCGCCCACACAGAAATTGGCCGCCTGATTGCCAATCACCATTGCATCGAACCCGTCGTTCAATACCTTCAGGCCGGCGTGGACCATCTGGACGGTGTCAGCTCCAATCGAATTCATTTTGGAATGGAATTCCAGGCATACCACTCCGTCGCCCAGGTCGATGAGGCTCGCACCCGCATTTTTCTTAATTTCGTGTTTGGCTGCTTTCAGGGAAGGGAGCAAGATGACGCCCGGGCTATCTTCAAGTGCCTTAAAATTGCCACTCGCAAAATCGAAGTAGCGTGTCCGTCCGTCCATTCTTTCGTAAAAAGTTTTCTTGCCCGAAGCCAATAATTTCTCGACGAGCGGTGGTATCGTCCGACTGTCTTTTTTCCATCCTTCGGCAGTCGCCCCAACGCCCACGGCGTCAAAAAGCTCGAATACTCCGCACTCCCAATTGAAGCCCCACTTCATCGCGTTATCCACGGAAACGATATCATCCGAAATTTCCGGAATTCGGCTCGCGGCATAATGGAAAGTGTCGCTCAGAACTTTTTGATAAAACTCGCCCACACGGTCCCTGGATTTTATAAGTGTGGCCACGCGCAGGCGGGGGTCCTCAATGTTTTGGGCCATCTCCAATGCGGGCAGTTTCGCCTTCTGGCGGGCGCGATATTCAAGCGTATTGAGGTCGAGAGTTTGAATTTCGCTCGCGTCTCCTTCCCCCGTCGTGCTCCTCACTTTCTTGTAAAAGCCCTGCTTCGTTTTGTCGCCCAGCATTTTGCGCTCGAGCATCCGGGCGGCAAACTCCGGAACCTCAAACAGTTCGCGCCGCTCGTCGCGCGGAAGTGATTGGGCCAGGTTCTTGACCACGTGTACCAGAACATCCAGCCCCACCAGGTCAAGTGTTCGGAAGGTGGCCGATTTCGGCAGGCCCATGGCAGGCCCGGTGAGAGCGTCAATCTCCTCGATTGAGAAACCGTCCTGCTGCATGATGCGCAGGACATTCATGGTCAAAAAAGTTCCGATGCGGTTGGCGATGAAATTCGGAGAGTCTTTCGCAATCACAATGCCTTTACCCAACGCCCAATCACCAAAACGCGCGACTGTTTGCACAACCTCCGGAAACGTATCCTGAGTTGGAATTATTTCAAGCAGCTTCATGTACCGCGGAGGATTGAAAAAGTGGGTGCCCAGCCAGTGATGTTTAAAGTCGTCGGAAAAATCTTCGGCAATGCTGGCGATGGAAATGCCGGAAGTGTTCGAGCTGACGATGGCGTGAGGCGCGCGCAGCGATTCCACCCGGCGAAGGAGCTCACGCTTTATCTCAATGTCTTCCGTGACCGCTTCGATAATCCAATCGCAATCTTTAATGCGGGTCAGATGATCGTCAAAGTTCCCGATGGAAATCAGCCGCGCGCCATCGGGAACAAAAAATGCAGCGGGGCGTGACTTCAGCGCGCCATCCATACCGGCCTGCGCCAGCCGATTGCGGACTTGCGGGTCATTGAGTGTGAGACCCCGGGATTGCTCCTGCGGCGTGAGTTCTTTCGGAACAATGTCGAGCAAAACGGAAGGAACTGCCGCGTTGGCCAGGTGGGCGGCGATGCGCGCCCCCATGGTCCCGGCTCCAAGCACAGCAACTTTCCTGATATCGCGCAAATGAAACCCCCCAAATGATCGCGGATATGAGCTTAGGAATTATGTGCGAGCAGGATACGCGCGGTCAAGTTGATCGGATTGAATTCTCCTACGAGGGGCCAGCTCATGGGAGTCTGGCGGTGAAAGATTGGACTTCGTTTACTGAACGTTCTTCATTCACAAGTTACGATTTGTTATTTCTACTTTCACGACTGGCGCGAGAAATTAGCCTGGAACTGTTTCATCGCCGCGTCGTTGATCTTCAGCTCACCGGAGTGGAGGAGTTGAACCTTCAAATTCTTCTTATAAATCTCAAACGCGAGAGAGCGCTGTTGTTCCACGAGCTCTTCCGCAATCTGATCCTGTTGCTGAGGCAAATCCGCTTCATTGGCCGATGTGTGAGACAGAACATTGAAGACAACTTCGTTGGCGCCGACGGAAACAACGTCACTCGTTTTACCTTGAGCCAGGGTGAAGGCGGCGGAGAGTGCCGAGCCCGCACCAACGTTTTCCACATATTCCTGCTGGGCAAAGTCCTTGCTTTCTTTCACCGTGAGTTTTAGGGCGCGGGCGGCAGCTTTAAAGTCCTGCGTCTTACATTTATCGGCAAACTGGCGCGCCGCATCGGCAGCTAAAACTTTGGACTGCGCCGCGCGATAATCCTGTTCCACCTGGGCGCGAACCTCATCCAGCGTCGCCTGGTGCTCCGGGACGATGGAAGTGACTTGGATAATCGCCAAACCCTTGGGGACGGTAATAGGTTCGCCCACTTCGCCCTGGCGGAGCTGGAAGGCGAGGTTGGCAAATGCTTCGCTATTGCCGAAGTCCGGAAGGGTCTCTTTGTATTTAAAAAGCGGAGTCTCCTTTACGTCAAGCCCGGCCTGGCGCGCCACATCCGCAAACCCTTTTGGGTTTTGCTTGAATTTGCGCCCCAGCTCATCACTCATCGTCTGCTGGGCCTGATCCAGTTTTTGCTTTTGGAGGCTCGCCTGGATTCCATCCTTCACTTCGTCCAGTGTTTGCAAATGCGCCGTCTGCTTGTCCAGCACTTTAATGATATGAATTCCGTAAATCGTCCTGATCAAGTCGCTCACCTGGCCGGGTTTCATGCTGAATGCGGCATCCTCAAATTCCTTCACCGTCTGGCCGCGGACAATCCAGCCAATATCACCGCCCTTCTGCGCGCTCGAATCCTCTGAATATTGCTTGGCCAGCTCGCCAAAATCTTTGCCGGCCTTGATTTGGTTCAGAACATCGCGTGCAGTATTTTCAATCGTGGTGATTTCCGCCGGAGTTTTGCCTGTGGTCTTGAATAAAATGTGGGTCACGTGGACGCGGTCGGGGACGCGGTAATCAGACAGGTGCTCGTCATAGTATTGTTTGATATCCTGATCGCTCACTTTGCCCTGAGCGCGAAGGTGGTCCGCGTCAATGAGCACGTAGCGAACCTGGCGTTCTTCTGGCACTTTGTATCGAGCGATGTCTTTCTTGTAGAAGGCATCCAGGGCGTCCGGCGTTACATTTACCGCCTTGATATACTGGCTGGGATCGAAAAGTACATACTGGATCCTGGCCTTGGTATTGCGCTTGATAAATTCCGCGCGCACGGCCTCCGGTGTTACCTGCACGCCGTCTGTAATAATGTCCTGCATTTTCTGAGATACAATGCTTTCGCGAAGTTGGTCCTCAAACTGGTCGATCGTCATCCCCGTCGCCTGCTCGAACTTATCCGTACCAATGAAGACGCCATTGGTGTAAAGCCCGGGAATGGCCTGCGCTGCCCTCAACACTTCTTGTGGCGATGCTACGATGCCGAGCTTCTTCGCCTGAAGTAGAATGGCCTGGCGCTGGATCATATCATCGAGCAGGGGTTGGGCCATGATCGCCGCAATTTGAGGGTTGTAGCCATATTGAGAATTCTTTAGCCGGGACCTGATCGTCTGATCCAACTCCTCGCTCGTAATCTTCTTTCCGCCGATTTGCGCCAAACTGCTGTTGTCCACGCGGGCCGCATCGCTGGGATTGAGCGGCATCAGTGTGATGACCATACCGACAGACACAATGCCGAGAAAAAATATCAAGAGATACTTCTTAACCTTCTCGCTATTTCTCATGAATCTGAACATGCGGGCTCCTGCAGACAGGGTTAAAACACTTATTATAGAGGCAAACGCCGGTCAGGGGCAACTTGAATGATGGTTTTAACTTGAAGATCTGGACTTTACGCGGGGTCCTCACCACGGAACAAAAGGCTTCACTTGCTGGCAGCAATACGGGAGGATCGCCCGGACGGAGTGTATGGGACGACGCGCCAAACGCCCTTGACCTCTGATCACCGGGATCGGGATAATTTCCGCTTCGCGGCGTGTTGACACACCAACATTCGCAGAAATCAAAAGTCGTCGCCTGGACCTCTATCCTCAAGTCGTTCTCCAGGCCGTCGCAGTGCTATCATGTCCCAGACGTGGCAAGAAAGTAGATGACACCTGCCACTAATGCCATGGCCACAATAAAAATCCCAACCTTCATGAGGAATTGTTTCCTCCGTTCAGGGCTGGGCTTTTCTTCGTTGATCATCTCGAACATGGGGACCTCCCCTTTTTGGCCTGATTCCCTCCTCGGGCAGGGGGCAAGAGGTCTGACTTTTTGGCTGGCGCAATGCCGCCATCGACAGGAAGGGCTGACTTCACAACCGCAGTTATTGCGGTTAATGGCAGACGCTTTGAGATGGGACCTTGCGCCGTACCTCGTCTTCTACTCACATACACCCTTACTCCTGCATTTTTCAAATGTCAAGCATGTTCGGGCCGGCCCGCAAGCCCCAGATTTGATCACAGCAGCTATAATGTGAAGGGGAAATCGATGAGTTTTATTTCACCACATCTCCCACTGAGAAACGGCACCTTCACAGCCGCAAGGCGCCCCGGGCATCATCGACTGAGGCAGAGGGCGGCGCCGGATTAAGGCGCTTCGCTGTTGCGGTACGTCCGTTTAGGATATATTCTATTGAGCACAAACAGCCAGACTTGGGCAACTGCGGCAAGAAGGAGGAACCATGCCTATACACCGCCTTAAGAAACTATTCGCCGGACCTTCTCCGGGCCTGTCACGACAGGAAGCTATGAAAGTTTTCCAAAGGGATCGATTCAAGTGTCAATATTGCGGCCTTGACGGGCTGAACCATTTCGCAAACTGGTTGGTTTTAACAGTTGACCACATTCACCCACACGCCCACGGAGGCGCGCGGAAAATGGATAACCTGGTGACTGCCTGCCGGCCTTGCAACATCATGAAGGGGACGCGGGTGTTTGCGTCACTGGAAGAGGCGAAAAAATACGTGCTGGCTAGACGCCATGAGTGGCAACAGAAGTATCATGAGGATATCAAGGCACCCGCCTCATAGAAAGCGGCCACTCACGAAGGCGCCAGGGACAACATCACACGGTGGTGAGGCAGTTTGCGGGAGCGACGATTGCCCCTCTCTCTGCTCCGGTGAGCTGCGCCAGAAGCCATGAATAAATTAAAGGGGCGGTCATAAACATCATGGACAGTTTGCCAAAATGCGCCACGCGCAAAATGTCATGGGCGCGTTGACATCTAAAATCCATTATGCTAGGTTAAGCTTAGAGTTGGGTGGTTGGGGCGAAATCAAGAGGCAATGGGCGCGTTTCGTCTATCCGAGAATTGTACAAGGTCAACCCTATCTTGATCTTCTAAAGCAGTCCTTTTGGAGGACTAAAGGAAGAGGGTTTTATGGCCGGGATATTGACCAAAGCAGGCCGGTACCAGGTTGTTTCGGAACTGGGCCGAGGTTCGATGGGCATTGTTTACCGGGGTTTCGACCCGGTCATTGGTCGCACCGTTGCCATCAAGACGATGCTGATCGAAGGGTTGCCTCCCTCCGAGTTTGAAGAATACAAACAACGATTCCAGCGCGAGGCCCAGTCAGCTGGCGTCCTCACGCATCCCAATATCGTAACCGTTTATGACTTCGGAGAAGATGAGGGTGTGTTGTATTTAGCTATGGAGTTTCTGGAAGGAAAATCCATCCAGGAACTTGTGGAAAAGCACAACGTCATGCCGATTGAAACCCTCCTTCCGATGTACGAGCAGATATGCAGCGCGCTCGACCACGCTCACCAGCACAAGATAGTTCATCGCGACATCAAACCCGCCAATATCATGATTCTGGAAAGCGGCTTGGTGAAAGTGACTGACTTCGGAATTGCCAAAGTTATGTCAATGGGGATGACGCAAGCGGGGCAAATCCTCGGCACTCCCAACTACATGTCACCCGAGCAGGTCAAAGGGCGGTCCGTGGATGGCCGCTCCGATATCTTTTCTCTCGGCGTGATTCTTTACGAGCTGGTGACAGGGGAAAAGCCGTTTGGCGGGCAAAATATAACAACCGTCATCTACAAAATTATCAATGAGGACCCAATTCCGCCACGACAACTCGACGCCACCATTTCTCCGGGCCTGAGTTACGTCATCCAGAAGTCGCTGGCAAAGAACCCCGACGAGCGTTACCAAACGTGCCGTGAGCTGGCAGAAGATCTGAGAAATTATAAGAATCTTGGCGGTGTTAGCGCCCCGAACGCGACAGTGGTGATGAGAATTCCACCGATCAACTCTCAGCAAGCGGAGCCTGTCCCTCCCTCCCGCATTGAGCCACGGGTCGTACTTCCCCCGGTTGAGCCGCGGGTGCCCCCTGCTCGGGTTGCGCAAAAAATCGCACCGCCTGCGGTTGAGCCGCGGCAGGTTCAAGCTCCTCCGGCGGCACCCGCTCCCCGCGAGCCGCGGCCACCCGTAGCGGCGCCGGTAATTTCCGCGGCGCGGCCACAGCAGAAAAGCGGTTCATCGGCCGTATCCATTTTCCTTGGGATCATTTT
>DASYXZ010000290.1:0-3261 GCA_035934315.1 Terriglobia bacterium
TCCTAAATCGGGGATACATAGTCAAAAGAGAAATGAGGAAACCTAATGCCGGAAGATAGGACGGAAAAAAACAAGTCGCTGGAAATCGCTCTTACGCAGATCGAGAAGCAATTCGGCAAAGGGTCGATCATGCGGCTCGGCACCAAGGAGTCTTTGGTACCGGTTGATGTGATTCCCACCGGCGCGCTTTCTTTTGACGCAGCTCTGGGTGTGGGCGGGGTACCGCGCGGCAGGGTGGTGGAAATATTCGGCCCCGAGTCGAGCGGCAAGACCACCATTGCCCTGCACATCATCGCCGAGGCCCAAAAGCGGGGCGGGATGGCCGCTTTTGTGGACGCAGAGCACGCCCTTGACGCCGTCTACGCCAGGAAGTTGGGCGTGGACGTGGACAATCTTCTGGTCTCCCAGCCCGACTACGGCGAGCAGGCGCTGGAAATTACCGAAGCACTGATCCGCTCAAACGCCGTTGACGTGCTGGTGATCGACTCCGTGGCCGCGCTCGTCCCCAAGGCTGAGCTTGACGGAGACATGGGCGACTCCCTACCCGGCCTGCACGCGCGACTGATGTCCCAGGCGATGCGCAAGCTGACGGCTGTCATTTCAAAGTCCAAGACCTGCCTGATCTTTATCAACCAGATCCGGGAAAAGATCGGCATTATGTTCGGCAATCCCGAAACTACGACGGGCGGAAGGGCGCTTAAGTTCTATTCGACCATCAGAGTCGACATCCGGCGCATTGCCGCCATCAAGGATGGCGACCGGGTGGTGGGTAACCGGACCAAGGTAAAAATAGTAAAAAATAAGATTGCAGCCCCCTTTCGGGAGGCAGAATTTGATATAATGTATGGAGAGGGGATTTCGAAGGACGGCGACCTGGTTGATCTCGCCGCAGAAAAGGGCCTTTTGGAAAAGAGCGGCGCCTGGTTTTCCTACGGCGGCGAACGCATTGGGCAAGGCCGTGAGAATGCCAAGCAGTTTCTGCGCGATAATCAAGATGTTCGGCGGAAGTTGGAGATCGACCTTCGCAAACTACTTAACCTTCCGGTGATACCGGAGACAGGGAACGCTGAAAGCGCGGCGGCGGGCCGCGGCAAGAAGTAATAACCACGCCTACCCCCATGGGGAAGGCGGCGGGATAGGATGTAAAAGTCGTTTCCCAAATGACTAGTGCCAGGGTCAGGCGGGGCGGCTTTCTATCCCTAAATATCAAGGAGGTTAGATAAACATTTTGGCGAAAAAAATTGCCCTCCTGGCAGTGGCATTGTTTTGGCTTTGCGGAATAAACACGCTTTTCGGCGCGACTTATGCATCCCAGCGGCGAAAATCCAAGGCATCCGTTCACTCTTCTCCCCACCATCGCACGAAGCATCTAACCAGTAAAACCCGCAGCAAAACCCGGCATGTAAGCGCTCGCCGGCGACATCGGTACAATCCGTGGCGCATCAGTTCTTATGGCGATTCCACCCGCGGAGACAACCCTGCAGGAGAAGTTCCTGCCATCCGCGCCGCTGCCATTGAAGCCCTGGGCAAATGGAATGGGGCCGTTGCCGTGGTTGACCCGAACAATGGACGAATCTTAACCCTGGTGAACCAGAAGCTGGCGACCGAAGGCGCGTTCACTCCCTGCTCGACGATCAAGCCAATTACCGCTCTGGCGGCATTGAAGGAAGGCGTGATCACCCCGGATACCATTCTGCGTGGCGAGCGCCGGCTTCGCGCTTATGGAAGCACGAACATTAGTCTGACGGAAGCGCTGGCCCATTCGAGCAACGCCTTTTTCTCCAAGGTTGGCCAGATGCTGGGCTTCGATCGCCTGGCCGAATACGCGCGCGAATTTGGGCTCGGAGAAAGAACAGGCAAGGACATCCCCGGTGAATCAGCCGGTCAGTTTCCTTCTGAACCTCCAAAAGAAGGCGGCGTAGGAATGTTGGCATACGACGGCTTGACGGCAGATGTCACGCCGCTCCAGATGGCTGCCATGGTATCTGCCATTGCCAATGGAGGAACACTTTACGAACTCCAGTATCCGCGCACTCCGGAGGAGATCGCTCAATTCCAGCCCAAGGTTCGACGGCAACTCAGTGATCTCGTTCCTTACTTTGCAGATGTCAAGGCAGGGATGGCCGCAGCGGTACTCTACGGGACCGGCCGCTTTGCCTTCGATCCTCAAAATGACATTTTCGGAAAGACGGGCACCTGCACTGAGGACGGAGCGCGTCTGGGCTGGTTTGTTTCGTACTCAGGCCAGCAGAGCCCGAAGTATGCGGTTGTCGTCCTCTTGCGCGGTGGGAGATCGATGTATGGGCCGCACGCCGCTGAAATCGCTGGAAAACTTTACCATGACCTGCGGCTGAGGGATCAGAGCACTGCTCAATTCATTCCAGCCTTCAGTCTTATTGGACCACAGAACCGCTAGCGCTATAGGTCAACCTGAATCTGCCCCCTCCTTAAATGGAGAGGGCAGTTGCGCCCGCGGCCCCCAAATCCTGTTAGCTCCTACTTCCTGATGTTCCCTGCATGTAATCCGCATTCCTTTTTGGCATCGTCTTCCCACCACCACCGGCCCGCCCGCTCGTGCTGCCCGGGAGAGACGGGGCGTGTGCAGGGTTCGCATCCGATGGAGATGAACCCCTTTTCGTGAAGGGCATTGTAGGGAACCTTATTCTCATGAATGTAGGACCAAATCTGATCTGAAGTCCAATTGGCCAGAGGGTTGAATTTCACGAGCTCGCGCTCCGGCGTCGAATGCGTGGGATCAGTTTGGACGACAGGGATCTCGTTCCGCGTCCACGGACTCTGGTCACGCCGCTGTCCCGTGATCCATGCGTCAAGCGACGAGAGCGCCCGCTGGAGCGGCTCCACCTTGCGGATGGCGCAGCACTCTTGGTGGCCGTCGCGGTAAAAGGAAAACAAGCCTTTCTCATGCACCAGTTTCTCCACCGCTTCGGGTTGAGGGAAATAGACTTCGATCGGAATCCCATACCGCTCGCGTACCTTATCGATGAACTGATATGTCTCGGCGTGCAGCCGCCCCGTATCGAGGGTGAAGACTCGGAAAGGCGCGTCATCCAGGGAGCCCTTTCCAAATATTTTGGACGCCATGTCGATCAGCGCGACGCTACCCGAACCGCTAAAACTGATGGCGATGCGCGACCCGTACTCACGGAACGCGAACTCGAGAATTTCCCGGGGATGCCGCCGGGCGAATGACTCAGCGAGCTCGATGTGGTTTGCAATGGCTAGACCCATAATTTTTAGAAT
>DASYXZ010000022.1:0-4397 GCA_035934315.1 Terriglobia bacterium
GGGGCGAGCACTCCCAAATCCGGCTCGTCGACGAATGCCCGAACGCGCACATAATGAAGATCGGCCATTTCCGCGAGTACTTGTCCAACCTGGACGTAGTCGCCGGAATGCACGGGCAACGAATAGAGCGTCCCGTTAAGCGGTGCAATCACGGTGGCGGAACTGACGTCATGTTGGAGCGTGACGATCAGGTCGTGGTCGCGCTGGACCGTCAACTCGGCGCTTTGCACACTGACACTGGCCTGCGCAGCCAGGGCTGCCTTTCTTTGTTCGAGCGTCTCGACGGTGGCCTGCGCTTGGGCCAATTTACTCGCGTTCTGATTTAGTTCGTCCTGCGTCGCGGCCTTTTCGGCGACAAGTTGCGTCAGCGACTTCTGCGTTTTCTGCAAGTCCGCCAAGGATATTTGCGCTTTCCGCAAATCGCCATTGATTTGAGCCAATTCATCGGCCGGCCCGCCCGCTTTCGCAGCACGGAGTTGCTCTTGAGCCACCAGGAGCTCAGCGCGCGTGTTGGCAAGCTGCGCCTTCGCGCTGTCCGCATTCAGCACAAGAATTATCTCACCCTTGTGAACCGTCTGGCCTTCGGTAGCCGCCACCTTGTCGACAAAGGTCACAAACTGCGCGCGCGCAATGGCAGGCTCGATCGGCTCGACTTTCCCGTTACTGGCGATCGATGCTGAAAGATTCTCGCGTCTTACTTGCGCGACCTGAACTTCAGGAGCCTGGTCGCGGTTGGCGAGCACCAAGACAAGAGCCACCACTACGATAACGCCGATCAGCCATCCGACCCATCGTCTTCGTCGTCCAGGTGCTCGTTCTGACACCAATAGAGGAGTCCTCCCGGAATTCGCCGAATTGTAGCAGACGGCTCCATTGCTTGCCTACGCCGTGACATTCGATGGCGATAAAGCGCCACTAGCGGTGATGCTATACTCACTTGCGGGGATGCCAGTCGTCTACGTCATTGGCGAAGACTGGACGCTCCGCGCTGGGGTTCGCGCCGAGTTGCGCGAACGCGGCATTGAAGCGCTGGGAATGGAGACTTCCGCCGATGCCAGCGCCGCAATTGCCGCAGGCCAAACACCCTCTGCTATTGTCTTCGACGCGAACTCAAAGGCCGCGTCGGATCCAGCCATCCAAAGGCTGGTCGGACGCGTTCCCTCCGTCGTCGTCGCCTCCCGAACTTCGACCGTCCGCCTTGGCTCGGCGACAAAAACTCTGTTCCGGCCAGTACAAATCCGCGAAATCGTCAGCGCCGTCCTCGACCTGTTGAAGGGCCAGACAACCTGACCTCGAGATCGCAGGCTAGCAGTAATAGCCGTTCACGCAGGCGCCGTCTTTTGCATGAGTAACACGTGAATTTAACAAAACTTTCTCTTGCGCTCGCCCAAATTCAGCGTATCTTGCAGCGAGTGATTTGCCCCCAAGCCGGATTCAAAGAAAGGAGAAACTGATGAAAATCCTGGCCCGATTTATTGGTGTATTTGCGGCCCTGGCCTCATTGGTTGGGGTCGTCCAGAGTAGCCATGCACAGATCTTGACGAACGGCACTTCCAATGCAGCTGGTTATGTCCGGGTGCAACCGATCAACATTCAAGCCGTCACGCCCTTCACGCCTGGCACTGTTCTGGTAATGCCGCCGAACGGCGTCTCGCCATTTGCGGTCGCGAATTCTGCCAATTCGGGACAAAACGGTTCGGCCCCGTCCGGTGCCGCCTCGACCAACGCCCAGGCCAACGCGGGGAATATCGCCGGTTTGGCGACCATCCCTACATTTACCGGGGCGTTTGCCGCGCAAGGCGGGCCGAGCCTCGGCAATGTCTTCCCCTTCGTAATGATGGGAAATGATCCGCTGGCAGGTGGCACCACGAACATTCCGACGAAAATAACGGAAGTTTCGCTGCAACTACTCAATGCCGACGGAAGCATCTTCACGACAGTTCCGTTCGCGCCGTTCGAGGACGCCACAACGGATTCTCCGAACTTCGCAGACGCGATGTACGATTCCTCCGGCCCCAGTACTCAGTTTGCGGACGCAATCCAGCGCGCCGAATTCTTTAATACGATGAAACCGAATTGGCACACTGAGCTACAGCCGACCATCGTGAACCGCGTCACGATCACGGTCCCGTTCTTTGTGAACGTCCAGCTTTCCAACGGAAACATTATCCAGGCTCGATCGTACTTCACAGGCACGGCTTCGGATGGATCCACGTTCGTGCTGATGTTGAACCTGCTGTTCAACTTCTTCTACGATAATGCGGTTGTGAACGACATCAACGCGAATAATTTCACCACCGATGCCGTCAACATTGACATGTTTCCCAACACGTTTCTTTTCTCGCTCAATGTGAACAATCCGAACGTCCCTGGTGGCTGCTGTGTCCTCGGTTTCCACACATACTTTTACGAACCTGGCGCGACGCCGCAGCCGCGCTGGATTTCTCTCTTCGCCAGTTTCATCTCTCCGGGTCTCTTCGGCGCGGGATTTCAGGACGTAACGGGCTTGTCCCATGAAATCTCCGAGTCGTTCAACGATCCGTTCATCAACAACACAGTACCCAGGTGGCAGTTTCCGGGCCAGCCTCCCAGCTCAACGGTTTGCCAGAGCAATCTGGAGACGGGCGACCCCGTTGAGGTTTTGCCAACCGCGACGATTCCCCTAACCCTGAAGGAAAAACAGGAAATCTTCACGTTCCACCCACAAAACGAAGCTTTGTTGCAGTGGTTTGAAATGGGCACGACGTCGAACGCGGTCAATGGCGCATTCAGTTACCCGGATGAGACGGTCCTACCACATTCGGCTGTGCCTTGCCCATGACAGTCGGTGGCGATTGATGCGGCGTTTTCTGTAGAAATGAGAACAACCGAGGGCGCCGGGACTGTCCCCAGCGCCCTTTTTCTTTGAGAAAGCCTCCTCGTTCGCGAGCTAGCGACCCTGCCACTCAATCCTTCACCACGTCACTTACGAAAAGCAGCGGCGTAGAGCACGTTGCGCCGCAAAGTAGCCACACATACCATGCACGCCGGGGCCCGGCGGTGTCGAGGACGAACAAAGGAAAATGCCAGGCAGCGAAGTGGAATATAACTTCGCGCTTGGACGCAGAAAGAGCTGGCTCATTTCCACTGAGCCACCTCCGATGTCGCCTCCGATCAAGTTTGAGTTATGAGCTTCCATGTCGGAAGGGGCCATCACCGATCGCGCCAAAATGCGTTTTCTGAAGCCGGAAGCGAAACGTTCGACTTGATTTTCAATGCGCTCCAGCATGTCAACTCCGCTGCCATTGGGAACATGACAATAGGCCCACGCCGTGTGCTTGCCGGCGGGAGCGCGAGCGGAATCAAACAGCGATGGTTGAGCGAACAAGACAAATGGCCGTTCGGCTATCCTTCCTTGTGCCGGAGCACGCTCCGATTCGGCGATTTCTTCCAGCGTGCCGCCGATATGCACGGTTCCGGCGCGAGCGCATTCAGGGGCATTCCACGGCACAGGCCCGTCGAGCGCCCAGTCAGCCTTGAACACACCCGGGCCATAACGATAATTCTCAAAGGTGCGCCGCTCGGGTTCGCTGATCTTCTCACTGGCAATTTGAAGGAACTGTCGCGGAGTGATGTCGCACAGCACTGCGCGCGCCGGCGGCAATTCGGCGAAACTCTTCACGCGATGTTCCGTGAAAATTTCGCCGCCCAGCGAACGCAACAAATCAGCGAGCGCATTCGATAAAGATTGCGACCCGCCCGCGGCCAAAGGCCATCCAACGCTGTGGCACGTGGTCCACATCAGTAGTCCAAACGCGCCGGACAAAGTCTGTTCCAATGGCAGCATCGAGTGCGCGGCCATGCCTGCAAACACGGCGCGCGCACGAACAGTTTTGAATTTGCTGCGCGCCAGTTTCGTCGCGGAGCGCAATGGATTCAAACCAAAATGCGCCAGCGCGAAGGGATGTCGTGGAATGCGCGGCGGCGCCAAAATCGCGTCAGCCAGCTGTTCCCATGAATTTGCGAGCGGATTGATGAGCGAGCGAACCGCATCACCGTCTTCGCCGAATTGCCCAGCGCTTTCATCCAATGAACGCACCAACACTGCGGCAGTGCCGTCGTCGAACGGGTGCGCGAGCGGTGCCTCCGGCTGAATCCAGCGTAAACCGAAACGGTCGAGAGGCAGCGTGCGGAAAAAGGGGGAACTGATTGCCATGGGATGAACAGCCGAGCAAATGTCGTGCACGAAGCCTGGAAGTGTCAACTCAGCTGAGCGAGCGCCTCCGCCAATTGTCCGCTCCGCTTCGTACACCGCAACTGACTTGCCGGCTTGCGCCAACCTTACGGCGGCTGCCAGCCCGTTGGGTCCCGAGCCAATCACAATCGCATCGTAGTTTCGTCGCGAAATTGCCATAGGC
>DASYXZ010000028.1:0-11489 GCA_035934315.1 Terriglobia bacterium
GCCGCACCCGACCCATGGTCTGCTTCGTCAACGTCGAGAGCGTAGACCGAATCATCTACGCCATCTTCAACGGAATCAATGAGAAGTGCGAATGGAAAAACCGCACCCTCCGCCTTTTTACACAAGCAGCTTGACATCACCTGGTTTTGATCTCTGTTTGTTTTTGCCAGTCGAAGTGATACCATGAAAGCGATGCTTATCGACTATACCGTCCAAACTTGGAAAGAGGGAAATCAGTTTGTCGCCTACGCGATGCCGCTGGATGTGATGAGCTCAGGCCCTACTCCCGAAGAAGCAAAGCACGCCTTGGATGAGGCTGTGGGGCTTTTTGTGGCCACTGCTTCGGGTCAGGGAGCGCTGGCAGAAATTCTAAACGAATCGGGTTACGAGCTCATTGACGGACAATGGGTGAGTCCTTCCTGGGTTGGCGTTAAGAAACACTCCACACCGGTCGGTGTTTAGCGATGCCGCGAATTACTCCCGTTTCTTGGAGAGTTCTGGAGAAGGTTTTTCTGGCAACCGGCTTCCACTTTGCTCGCCAAGAAGGCAGCTATCGATCGTATGTCAAAGAGGGTATTCACCGCCCCGTGGTCATTCCTACCTACAGCGAAGTTCCTGAATCGATCATCCGCAATAATTTGAAGACGGTAGATATTTCGCGGGATGATTATTTTTCTTTACTTGGGAGAATATGAAAGGCAAATTGCCTACTCCTCGCCGCAAAGACAAGTGGTCCCTCATAAGATTATTACCATTTCTCCCATATTTACTGATCGGCGCGACCATTGCCAGACCAGCACCCCAACCCAAAATTCCCATCCTGCTCGACACCGACATTGGCAGTGACATTGACGACGCCTTTGCCGTCGCGCTCATTCTGCGCAGCCCTGAACTCGATCTGCTCGGCGTTACCACAGTGAGTGGCGACACGCAGGCTCGCGCCCGCCTGGCGGCAAAGATGCTTTGGGAAGCTGGACGGCGAGCGGTCCCGGTGGCAGCGGGTGAGCCCGGCCAGCCCTTGCCCATTGACCAATGTCGGTGGGCCGCAGGATTTACCAGCCCGCAGTTGCTCCGCGAGAAGGCGGTTGATTTTCTGAAAAAACAGATCGAGAAGAAGCCGGGAGAAATCACTCTCGTCGCCATCGGACCACTTACCAACATTGCCGCCTTGTTCCGGAAATACCCGTCTGCTGCGGGCAAAATCAAGCGAATCGTTTTGATGGGCGGCGCCATAGCGCACGGCTACGGCAATAATCCGCAACCTGTCCCCGAGTACAACATTTACTCTGACGCCCCGGCGGCCCAAACCGTTTTTACCTCGGGAGTTCCTATTCTCGCGGCCCCGCTTGACGTCACTGCCATGCTGCAACTGTCTCCTGCGGACATGCATCGCATTTTCACCGAGCTTACTCCCATCAACAACGCTTTGACGCTCCTTTACCATTTGTGGGGTAACCCCACGCCAACACTTTTTGATCCCATGGCTGTGGCACTGGTGATCGATCCCACATTATGCGAAACCAAGCCGTTGGCGATTGAAGTGGACGCAAAAGGATTCACGCACGTCATGGAAGGCAAACCACCCAACGCCACCGTGGCGCTTAAAACTGACGCGCGGCAATTCATGGAATTTTATTTGCGCAGGGTGGCGCCGTAGTTCAGCTTGATGGGCTAATTTCTAATGCAAACACGAGCAGGAGAGTTACATCACGAATAAACATCCCCTCACCCGGTCGCGCCCGGCGCGACCACCCTCTCCCCCAAGAGGGCGAGGGCAATCATCCATATTGTTTTTCCATCCGCCCGGCACACCGTTCACTTGAAGGCCGCAAGCTTCTCTTCAATCCGATCATGAATCCAGTGGGGGTCCCACCATTCAGTGGGATTCACGGGAATCCCATCGAGCAGGACGCTGAAGTGCAAATGATCGCCGCCTGCCAGGCCAGTCTCGCCGCTTCTGCCAATCACCTGACCGCGCTTTACCGAAGCACCTACCTTCACGTCGATTGAACTCATGTGACCGTAGAGAGTTTGCAAGCCGCACCCGTGATCGATGATGACAGCGTTGCCATAAATCCCGAAGAAGGCCGCATGAACCACCACGCCGTCGTTGGCGGCCTGGATGGGCATGTGTTGGATGTTCGCTAAGTCAAATCCCAGATGAGTCTGATGATCCACCGCCTGCCCGTTGTAAACGTAGGTGCGGTAGTCTGCAAAAGACGCCTCAACCTTGGAAGGCAGTTCGATAAAGGGCTGAGTCCAGAGAAATTTTGGCGCCGTTTTTTTGGAGAATTCCACAAGTTGCTGAGCTTCCACTTCCCGCAGGTGACCGTTCACCAGCAAAAAATTCTTGAGCAAGCTTCCCTGGTCCTGCAGCTCGGGAGTGTTGCTCATGATGGGCGGCACGACGCGGTTCAGGAATTCATCAGAGAGATTTATAGAGTCCGAGTGAAATTTCTTGGGAAAGACTTCATAGTCGAAGGGACTGACCGTTTCATTCCCCGCGTCGTCGCGCGCCACCAGTCGAGCCGGAGTTTTAGGATCCACGTTGTAAGGAAATGCGAACAGGCAAAGCCGCGTCTCGGGGAGAGATTGCTTCACCGGCCAGCTTGGAAAGAAATATTCGCCCACTTGCACGCCCGATTCTGTTGTGCCTGGTGAGACCTTAAACACTACAAGCTCCGAGCCACCCTGATTCACATAATGTTTTGAGCTCAGGACTTCAATTTGCGGCGGAGTAAAGCGGACTGGGACATCCAGGGTGACCTCGGCCCTGCCTCCCCGAAAAAACCTGCCCCAGGAACTGTTGGTCGCGGTGATAACCAGCGTGGCCCGGCCTTCCTTCAATTCAGGAACTTCATGGCGTCCCACGTGAGCCATGACATCCCAACTATTTTCCTTTGGCGAGGCCCAGATTTTCCACCAGGCCGGAGGGCCCTCCCCGAAAACAGTGTCCATATACGGCACGGGAAAAGACCGGCCATCCTGGCGGACTTCAACCTGCACTTTCTTGATGGTGTAGCGATCATCGCGAACCTCAAACTGGATGGGCGTGCTTCCGCCAATGCCTTTCACCCGTCCTGCGAGTTGAATAATGGGAGCGGGGTTTCTTGAAACCCTCCAGCCCACAATAAAAAGGATGATAAAAATAATTGCAAGACCAATTGCTGGAGCTTTTCGCGTTCCGCCCCCCGACGTTCGAGAGGGTGTTCGAGACAATGTGCGCAAGGGGTATTCTCCTTCGTGTGCTGAAATGGCCCATCCTATCTGCTTCTCTGGCGCGGAGCACCCTGTGGTTATCCTGTCGGCGGAGGAACAGCCTCACCCGCCTCTTCCCGCGCCTTCCAAATCATCTCGACGTCGCCCATAACCACCAGGACATCGCCTGCAACAAGCGGGGACTCACCTTGCGGGTTGTACTGGGTCTTGCCGTTGGGTTTGCGGAGGGCAAGCGCAAGTAATTCAAAACGCCGGTGAATTTCGGCATCATGAATTGTTTTCCCTGCCCACCGTGATTCTTTGCTGATGGAAATTTCTTCCACTCGCAAAGTCTTTGACTCTTCCTTCAGCATCATGTCGAGGAAGCCGACCACGTGCGGGCGCACCAGCTCAGAAGCCAGGCGCAGACCGCCGATGGTGTTGGGTGACACGGCAGAGTTGGCGCCGGCCCGGATCAACTTGTCCGCCATGCGCGTCTCGGCGCAACGCGCCACAATGCGGAGGGCAGGATTCATCTGCCGCGCCGTCACCGTGACCATCAAATTATCCTTGTCTTCGGTGAGGACAGACGCGAGACCCCGGGCGTTGGCCAGCCCCGCGGAGCTCAGGACGTCTTCGTCCGTCGCGTCGCCTTTCAGCACGGGAAATTCACCCAGTTGTTGGATCTTTCCAAGGTGTTCCTCGGATTGGTCAATCACCACAAAGCGGTTGCGCGTCTTAAGGAGTTCCTGAACCACATGGTGGCCCACCTCTCCCGCCCCGCAAACGATGAAGTGATCATTAAGGTCGCGAATTTGTTTTAGCATCCTGCGTCTCCGGAAAATATCCTTGAGTTCTCCCTCCACAATGAACGCCGTGGAGGCCGAAAAAACATACAGCATGATTCCGATGCCAAAGAGAATAACGAACATATTGAAAATACGAAGCGACGGATTCCGGCTGGTATCCACGACCTCGGTGTAACCCACCGAGGAAATGGTGACCACGGCCATGTAAATCGCCTCAAGGTTCGTTATGTCGGGGCCGCCGAAAAAGCGATAACCCGCGGCCGCCACCAGCAATATGGCCAGCAAAAGAAAGACAGAAAATGCCAGGCGCCGGCGAAGATTCATAAGAAGAAGGTCCCATCGGATGCGCGCTACCCGCGGACCCAAGGCAAGCAAAATCCGGAAATCATTTTAACACATTGGCGGGACGCGCGGGCCTGTTGGAAAAAACGCCGCCACACCAACCCCTGGACTGGTTATCGCGATGAACAACAACGCCCAACAGTTTATTTGCCAAGATATTTGTGATACTGATCCTGAAGATAATGGTCGGTCATTCCGGCGATATAATCGCAGACAACCCGGTGGGCGGATTCCCGCTCAACTTGAGCGAGATAAGAATCAGGCAGGCGGCGCGGGTGATTTACAAAAAAGCGAAATAGTCCTTCAACATGTTTGACAATTAGTTTCCGTTCGGCACGGACTTTGGGGTGGGAATAAAGCTTCGAGTAAAGGAACTCCTTGATAAGCTTATTTTGGCGGGTCATGCGTGGGCTCATGGTCACCAGGCGGTCGCGCCGTGAACGGACTTGCTCCACCGATCGCACTTTTTTCCGCTGCAGGCTTTCGTGAGTTGCATCAATTAAATCCGTCACCAGGGTATCCATCAACCTCTTCAGCGCTTCATTGAACTTCAGTTTTTCTATCGCGTCATGATATTTTTGGTCAATGGACCTATAGATCTTGTGGAACAACGGCGCGCCACTGCGGATCAGGGGAACGGTGAGAAGTTTTGATTCGTACCCGTCATCAAGGTCGGAACAGTTGTAAGCGATTTCATCCGCCAGGTCGATTAATTGGGCTTCGAGCGGGGGCTGGTCGTTCAGGCGATACTCGCCCAACTCCGGATAAAGTTTGGGATCATACCCTCGTGAATGTTTGATGATGCCTTCGCGAATCTCGAACGTCAGGTTCAGCCCGGGAAACTCCACATACTTTTGTTCGAAACTCTCCACAATCCGCAGCGCGTGCAGATTGTGGTCGAAGCTGTCGCCATGACTCTGCATCAAGCGGTGCAGAGCACCTTCTCCCACGTGGCCGAAAGGCGGATGGCCCACATCGTGTACCAAAGCAAGTGCTTCCGCCAGGTCTGCGTTCAGGCCCAGCGCCAGCGCGACGGTGCGGCTGATCTGCGCCACTTCCAGCGTGTGCGTCAGGCGATTGCGAAAATGGTCGGAGGAGCGCCGGGTGAAAACTTGTGTCTTGTCTTCCAGCCGCCGAAAGGCTCGAGAGTGGATAATTCGGTCGCGGTCGCGTTCGTATTCGTTTCGATAATGATGCGGAGGTTCTGGGAAGCGCCGGCCGACGGTCGCCTCAACCTTCATGGCATAGCTCGCCAGCCCTCGTCTTCGTGAGTGACGCATCTTTATTCTCGAAAGGTAAATGGTCTTATCACAACATTAGTGCAGTCCCACTGTACCGCGGACGGATTCAATCATTTTGGCGGAGTCATATCCGACGCCATCTTTGAAGACGAGGGTGACATTCTTAATGTCGGAGATTTTTGTAGACGGATCGCCCTGAATGACGACCAAGTCGGCGTCCTTGCCGGCGGCCACTGTGCCGATGCTTTCCGATTTGCCAAGAAACGAGGCGCCATTCGAAGTAACGATCTGAATCGCCTCTCGCGGAGTGAACCCCGCTTCCACCAGCAGTTCAACGCCGCGAAGGTCGCCAAAGCCGGCCAGGTCACCGCCATAGCCCGTGGGGTCGTTGCCGGCTAAAAGTAATCCGCCGGCTTTCACAAAATCACGCTCGAACTGCATTTCCTTTTTGAAAATCACCGGCCAGGGTGAGTCTTTGCCATCCGCCACGCGCGCCCGCCGCGTGAGGTAATCAATGCGGGCCTGGGGCAGCATGGCATCAAGGACGCGCTCGGAGATCGGCGGCCGATTGGCAACGAACGTTTCAAAAATCGGCAGCGTGGATGTGATGGCCACATGATGTTGCACGAGGTCGTGAATTGTTTCCTGGATCTCAGGGCCCTCCACATCCAACTTGGCCAGCGTGGCCGCGGTGAGTTGTTGCGACGGGCAAGCGTCCGGTTGTTTGCCAGGGTCGAACTCGGTGTCCACCAGGAGGCCGTGCTCCAGGTCGTCAATACCTAGCGCCGCAGCTTCGCGAAAACCGATGGAACAGAGGTGCCCGGTAACTTTAATGCCGCGTTTATGAGCCGCCTCAATCGCCGCGGAAAGCTCCGCCCGGGTGATGTGCATGTAAGCCTTGAAGGACGTCACACCCTCGTCAGCCCAGAAATCTACGGTCTTGCGCGCGTCGTCAGGACCGGTGAGTTCGTGCATCTGCGGCGTGTAAGCGCCCGCGCCCTCAAGATACGGTCCGGTGATGTGCATCTTCGGGCCGGTTTGTTCTCCGGCGTCAATCAATTTTTTGAGATTCAAATCAGTATAGGGTTCGATGCTACCTGTGGTGCGAATTGAGGTGACGC
This sequence comes from Terriglobia bacterium, assembly GCA_035934315.1. Classification (GTDB taxonomy): domain Bacteria; phylum Acidobacteriota; class Terriglobia; order UBA7540; family UBA7540; genus DASYXZ01. Next base: position 6,712 of record DASYXZ010000028.1, read on the forward strand.
CGCAGGCGAGATAAAGTCGCGGCGCGCTGAAACCCATCTCATTGTAAATCGCCATCGTCTCCACGTTTCCCGATGGATAAAAAAGGTGATCGTGCATCCCTACCAGTCCCGGAATTACAGTAGAACCGGAAAGGTCAACAACCCTGGCGCCGGACGGTGCGGATGTTTTCGCCGCGCTCCCGATTGATTTAATTTTTCCGTTTTCGATCACGATGGTCTGGTCGGCAAATGGCGCTGCGCCTGTCCCGTCGATAACGCGAACGTGCGTGAGCGCCACCACCGGGGCCTCCACGCCAATGTATGCCTGCACCGACGCAGGCCGCTTCGCCACTTCCTGTGCCACGCACAGCGAGGAGGTTAGAAGGATTGCAAATGCGAAGTTCTGGATCAATTGTTTTCGCAAGGCGATGGCTCCTCGGTAGATTTACTTACGCATTATTCTTTGGATGGAAATTGCGCGCCCGGTTTCTGGGTCTGCTTCAATGAGCACAGCCGATAGGCGCCCATCGCCCTTGGCCACCTCAAATCGCGCCGGAATTTGATCCAGGAATTTTTTGATGATGGCATTTTTGTCGACGCCGATCACGGAGTCGTACGGTCCTGTCATTCCAAGATCCGTAATGTACGCCGTTCCCTGCGGCAACACTGTCTCGTCGGCCGTCGGCACGTGAGTGTGGGTGCCCACGACGGCGGTCGCGCGACCGTCCAGGTACCAGCCCATCGCCCACTTTTCTGAGGTGGCCTCAGCATGGAAATCGATGATTCGAATTTTGACTTCGGCGGGAACCGATTTGAGCAAGGCGTCCGCGCCGCGAAACGGACAGTCAATTGTCGGCATAAAGACGCGGCCCTGAAGATTCATGATGGCATAATCGATTCCGGTGCGCGTTTTGCCCAAGTAGAGGCCGTGGCCCGGAACGCCAGGCGGATAATTGGCGGGGCGCAGCAGGCGCCCGTCGGCATGTTCCGCCAGGTAAACTAAAATCTCTTTCTTGTCCCAGATGTGATTGCCGGAAGTCAGAACGGCGATTCCGAGGTCGAGCATTTCCTCCACCAACTGCGGCGTGATGCCGAAACCCGCGGCGGCGTTTTCAACGTTGGCCAGCACCAGGTCAGGCGCGTATTCCTGGAGGAGGAGAGGCAACGTCTCTTTCACGACACGACGGCCCGGTTGGCCGAAAATGTCGCCAATGTATAGGATTTTCATCGCGGCCTGCTCGCCTTTCATGAATAAATTCGGACTCACCCCACCCGCATCAGCCATCCGGTGCGGGAGGGCGCCCAATCAGCACCCTGACTATCTTACTCTGATTCGGCTGGTCGATGTGGGGCTACAGTGAAATCAGGACGGGATGGTCGTGCCGGCGCCAGCCAGGAGACAAAATTCGTCAAATTAAAATGACAAAACAGTTCAGACAGCGTGTTTCAAAATCTGGTCCAGCACATCGTTATACTCACTGACTTTCTGGTCAACTTCCTTCGTAGTGTTTTCGTATTTGGTTTTCAATTGATGGTATTCGTCCGCAATATTCAGGCCCGCCAAAACCGCGACGCGCAGCGAGTCCACCGTCCGGGTGCGGCCGGCAATCGATCGCATTTTCGCGTCCAGAAATCTTGCCAATGTTTCGATGTATTCGGCGTCGAGCTCTCCTTTCATGTGGTATTCCTGATCGTAAATCATCACCCGAATACCATCTTTGGTTGTTGCCACAATGCTCCTTCGCTTGCACTACACCCGCGCCTGAGCCCGGGAAAATCGATTATCCCGCAGATTCGGCCTTTGTCAATATCTCGATCTGCTGGAGAAGTTTTTCGATGCGGTTTCGCACTTCTTCGCGCTCGCCCCGCAGCGCTTGTACTTCCCGCTCCAGAGCATCAGCGCGCTTCAGGCGATCTTTATAGTCCTCCGGCAGTTTTTCGATTTCCTGTTGCAGGGCACGCCGCTCTGCCTGGGTCTTCTTAAAGAGTTCAACCGCCTTCAGCAGTTTCTGTTCGAGCTTGTCCAATTGGTCGATTGAATCGGTCATAGGTTGATTGAGAGTTGAAAGTCGAGAGTCAAAAGTTGAAGGTCAAAAACCTTTTCTTAAGACTCATGGTTATTCCTTTTCAATTCTTCGGCACCTTCGTTCATCAAGACGAAGTGGGCCCTAACTCCTCAAATGGATGCCGAGTGGTTCAAGCGCAGACATCACTTGTTTGCTCAATTGGTCGATAGCATCGCTGGTTAGAGTTTGCGTTGCACTCTGAAAAGTAACTCGAAGCAGTAAGCTCGAGTGCCCGGCGGCAATTTTGCCCACGGGCATGCGATCAACCGGGTGAAAACTTTGAACTTCCGGGAGCGCGAGGCTGCGAATTGCTTCCTCAATTTGTTCATAGGTGATCGACTGCGGCACCAGGAGCGAGAAATCACGCTCGACCGCGGGGAACTTGGAGAACGGCGTGAAATGCAACGCCTTGGTTGAAAAGGCCAACAGACGCTCATTGTCCACCACGGCCACCCACACTGCTTCCTTTAATTTGTACTCACGGGCAATTTCACTGCTTATTTTTCCAAAATGAGCGAGCGTTCCATTTTGATCGCTAAACCTGCCAGAGAGCCCAGGCTCGAAATAATAAGACGATGAAATTTCGAATCTCAAACCGAGGAGGTCAAATACGCCCAGCAAATTCTCAAGATCGCCCTTCAGGTCGAAGAAATCGGCCAATTTGGCGTCCTCATGCACGCTGGCTGGACGTCTATGCCCACTCATACCCAGCGTGAGGACGCACTCTTCCCTGGGCAGGCCCGTTGCCGGATTTCGAATCGCGGTGTACGTCTTCCCCGTTTCGAACAATCTGAGATCAGCCTGACCACGGTCCAGGTTCCAGCGCAACGCGCGCAGCATGCCGGGGATGGAGGTAGAGCGCATTGCGGAAGTTTCCTGGTTGAGCGGATTCTGCAAGACGACAGGGGGACGATCCGTGAAGCGCGCGTTTTCATCCGGATCCACCATGGAGTTGGCAATGATCTGGCGGTACCCCAACGCGACAAGTATCTGCGAGGTGATTAATTCCTTGCCCCGTGTCAAATCGCGTTCAACACTGGGCGGCGCCGGGCGGACGCGCTTCGGCAGCCGATCGTAACCAACCACGCGGGCCAACTCCTCAATCAAATCAACTTCGCGCGTGATGTCAAACCGCCATGTGGGAGGCGCAACGCGCCAATTCCCGTCATTCTGGCTTTCCACTTTACAACCCAGCGCGCGCAGAATGTATTCCACATTTTCTTTGGAGATATCCGCGCCCAGGATGCGCCGGATTTCGCCTGGACGCAGGGTTAATTCGCGTTGCAAGTATGGCCGCGGATAGACATCAATCGCGCCCTGTATCAACTGCCCGCCGGTGAGTTCAGCGATCAGCGCCGAGGCACGATCAAGAGCCAGCGGAGCCATCCCGATATCCGATCCGCGCTCAAAACGATGGGAGGCTTCTGTGTGCATCCCGAGGGATTTTGCGGTGCGGCGAATTGAGATGGGTTCAAACCATGCGCTCTCCAACAGCACTGACCTCGTTGTCGAAGAAATTTCGCTCTCGGCCCCACCCATCACGCCGGCCAGAGCGACAGGCAATTTGCCGTCTGCAATCACCAGGTTTTCCGGAGTCAGCTTGCGGTCAACTCCATCCAGCGTTTTCAGGTGTTCGCCGGCGCGTGCGCGCCGCACAATAATCCTTTTGTCGCGCAGGTGTGCGAAGTCGAAAGCATGGAGAGGATGCCCGAGTTCCATCAGGACGTAATTCGTCACGTCCGCCACGTTGTTGATGGGCCGCTGGCCCACAGCTTCGAGCCGCCGCGTGAGCCACTCCGGCGAAGGCGCGACATGAACATTCTGAATTACGCGTCCGCAATAACGGGCGCAAAGGTCTGGCGCTTCGATTTGAATATCAACTTCACTGGCTGCCGGCGCGCCTGACTCCTTTAAGGAAACATGAAAGGGTTTCAGCAGTGTGCGGTAGAGCGTCGCCACCTCGCGCGCCACGCCATAATGGCTGAGGCAGTCGGGGCGGTTGGTGGTGATCTCAAGGTCAAGAATCCAATCGTCGTTGAGAGCCGAGACAGTTTCGGCTCCAAGTCCCAATGCTTTCAAATCGGCCTTGAGCTTTTTGGGAACGGCCGAAACGTCGACGAATTCTTTTAGCCAATTCAAGGAAATCTTCATGTCGAAAATCGCGAGGGCAGAATGTGAGTTATGAGTTGTGAGTTGTAAGTTCCCAAAACCTAATTTCTGATTTGGGTGAATATTCCTGCTTCATAACTCAGAATTCATAATTCAGAATTGTTCTAAAAATCTTACATCGCCCTGGAAAAAAAGCTGAATATCGTTAATGCCGTATCTCGCCATGGCAAAACGATCGATGCCCAATCCAAATGCCCAGCCGGAATAGCGCTCGGGATCGATCCCGCCATTCTCCAATACTTTCGGATGGACCATCCCGCAGCCCATCAGCTCAATCCATCCACTTTCCTTGCAAGTCCGGCAGCCCAGGCCGTCGCACACATAGCAACTGACCGCAACTTCGCCGCTCGGTTCGGTGAAGGGGAAATGAGTGGGATGAAAACTCGTGCGTGTTTTCTCCCCGAAAAATTTCCTGGCGAAAAAATCAAGCGTGCCTTTCAAATCCGCGAAAGTGATGTCCGTATCGACCGCCAGTCCCTCCATTTGATGGAACATGGGGGAGTGGGTCGCGTCCGGATTGTCATTCCGGTAGCATTTTCCCGGCGTGATGATGTAGAGGCCGTC
>DASYXZ010000073.1:0-2173 GCA_035934315.1 Terriglobia bacterium
ATGATATCCGGAGCGCGGTTTGGAGGACTTAGGGTGGTGGTCCCATTGTCCAGCTCACCGCCTGCATAGACGGCGCAGCATGTAGGGAGAGTGACGGCTGCTGACCCGTTCGTCCCGCCCATATACTGATCCGGCGAATCCAAGGCGACAGCGAACGCCGCCTTGTCGTTGGGGAAATGGTAGGCCAGACGGAGTTCTGGAATGCGTCCCCAGACGTCGCCGAGTTGGTAGTTTGTGTCCATGAGATCGGAGAAGAAAATATCTCCCGGCAACGGTGACACGCCTACGCGATTCGGCGTTGCCAGACTCCACGTTTGACCCCCCAGTACCTCCCAAGCACCTCGGCGAAGGTCAACCCAATACAAGCGCGAGCGCAACGTGTTGCTGTTGCTGCTTACGGCTAGGTTTGCAGGAGCATTGCCCAGGAAATCGGCCTCCATGTAGCCGATCACGTGAGAACCTTTTACGTTTGTGTCCACGCGGAACCCGATACGCGAGTTCTGCATGCTGAAGCGAAGCTCGCTCTCATTCGTCTGAAATACGGAAGGGCCGCCGTACGGAATGCCGGCGAAGTTTGTGCCGATGCCGCTTCCCCCGTTTCTGCTGCGCCACACGCTTGTGAAATCCATAAATCCGACAGGGGTAATGTAGGCGCTGCCAATTTTGAACGAGAGTGGGGATTCGTTCGCCTGGTCACCTTGCGCGGCTGCCGGGGATGCCGCCGAGGCTGGGGTCGTTGCGACTGCCGCGGAGCTAGCCGCAGTTGTATTCGTTGCCACCGACGAACTTTCATTACCAGTCGTTACCGCGTTTTTCGTGGTCGAATTCGATTCTGCGCCGGCCAATGAGACACCGGCAGAATTTGCGTCTTTTTCGAGCGTAACCGGTGCAGGAGAAACGGATGCATCGCGGCCTTGGTGCTGGAGCGCGTTTATTTCTCGCTGTTGGTCATCCAGGGCTTTGCGTTGCTCGGTCAATTGCTGCTGTTGCGCTTGAATCAAATCCCGAAGCTTCTGGAGCTCCGTGGCCGGAGCAACCGCGTCGGGCTTTGCTGCGGCGGACGCAGCTTTCTTGGGTGTCGTTGTCGAAGTCGCCGGAGAAGATTTGGCGGACCTATCCTTACTCCTGTCTCCATCGGAATTTGCAAATGTGGGCATCGCCGACATGAGCGCCACTGCCACAAAACCAACCAAAATCATTCTCATCTTGCCTCCTTGGGAATTTTTGCGCGTTCTTGCGACGGATTGAATGCCGGGAATCACAGTATAAGCCCTCGAGACGCAAACTATATAGAAACTCGGGTAGCCGCTCGGCGACCAAAAATGGGTGGCTGGCACCGGGGGGTGCCAGCCAATCGGGGTGACGCAGCAGACTCTTCCGCAGTATTGGCGTCGTGGGGTGTCGGTCAAGTTCTGCTCCGTGGATCGAGGAGAGTCTGCGATATGCATTTGAACGGAAGATAAGCAGTAGATGAATGTTCTGTTACAACTACTCGGCGGCGGATTTGCAGCCACTGATATTGGACGAGTTAGGCCGCTTGTGGCGGATGTCGAGGCCGCGCAGCCAGAAGACGATATCTTCCGCAATGTTTGTGGTGTGGTCAGCGATGCGCTCCATGTTTCGGGTGGCCAGCATGTACTGCACATGAGCAGGGACCAACGAAGAGTCGCGCTTCATGGCCGAGAGCAAGTACTCGAAGATTTGGTCACGGAAGTCATCAATTGCCTCTTCGCTTTCGAGGACTTCGTTGGCGAGCGTGAGGTTGCGATAGATGAGCGCACCGAGGCAACGGCCGACCATGGCCCGCACGGAAGCAGCCATCGGCTCGAGCTCGGCCGGCGGCTCAACGCCGGGCATTTGGGAAAGAGAGATGACGCGTTGGCAGATGTTGACGGCGAGATCGCCCATGCGCTCCAGATCGTTGTTAATTTTCAAGGTGGCGACGATGTGGCGCACTTCGTCTTCGGGCAAGTTACCGCCGCGAAGCTGGCGCACCGCGTGATCGTCGATGATAATCTCCATTTCGTTGATGCGCGGCTCCGTGACGAATACTCCGCTGGCGATTTCTTCGTTACTCGAAAGCAGAGCCTCGAGGGCCCGGCTGACTGAGCTTTCGACCGTGCGCGCCATGGAAACAAGATAACTTTCGAGAGCCGTTTGATACACGTTTCCG
>DASYXZ010000083.1:0-2751 GCA_035934315.1 Terriglobia bacterium
AACCGCCACTCACGTCCTTCTTTCTGGACCTTCTGGCGAGCTTCTTGATTATCCCACCGGCGCCTTTGCCAATCTTGTAGGTTCCTTTGGCAGCGCCTATACCCACGTGAGTGCCTGCACCCACCACTCCTTTGCCCGCCGAAATCCCGGCGCCAATCACGTTTCCCGTCGCCAGGTTTCCGGCCGTTCCCACAGCGCCTTCGCCCAGGTCCGCGGCTCCTTTGGCAGTGCCTTTCCCAATGTCTTCTCCCCCCTGGCCCATCTCCTTGCCAGGCCCCTTATTTGTTTTATTCTTCTTCTGATGAACCTCATTCTGGGAATTTGTTGACTCCTGGTCATTCGTGTTCTGGCTGAAGCCTGGCAAAGAGAATGTAAGGATTAGAGAAAGGCAGCCGAGTGCGATGAGATTTGATTTCAAGGCGAAATCACTTTTGAATTTCATAAGGAGTTGCACTCCAGGTTTAGCAGTCGGAGAGAATTTGAATATCATCTTTGTACCCCCCTGGGAAATCGATTCCGAATCTCCTATAACCGCATCCTCTCACTTAAGTTAGGATGCAGGCGGGGCCGGGCTGTTGCCTTGCCAACTGAGCTTTGCACCCGTGGAGCACGGTGATAACGCGCGTTGGTGGCGTCCACAGCGGTTGTCACTGCCCGTCACTCCGTTGGACCCTAGCGTCTCACTATTGCCTTGCGAAATCAATTTGCGATGCCCGGCAGGTTATGGTAAGCTGTCGCCCAGTTGCAACCATCTTCTGAAATTGAACAGTCTGACGAGTCTGACATGTCAGGTTCGACAGGCTTTCGGAGTGTCGATTTGATTCGCAGGAAACCGAGCCGCCCTAAACACCATCTAAATGTCAGGGTGCCTCGCCCCGGGATATTCATAGGAAAATAGCGGAACTTTTAGCCCCACTCGATGGGGCGCAAGGAGCGTGCCATGGTGAACCGAAAACTGATTCGTCCATCACTGTCCGATATACAAGACCAGATGGGGGCGCGTATGCAGCGGAAGAAGCCTGCCCCGCCTGACCAGACCAACGCAGAGAACTTTTATTACATCAAACAAATGCAGGCCCGCACCCCCATGGTGGTGGTGCTGGATACCGACGAGGAAATTCGCGGCGTGATCGAATGGTACGATAAGGACTGCATTAAAGTGCACCGCGCCAAAGAACCGAACCTGCTGATTATGAAATCGGTCATCCGATATATGTACAAACAGACAGAAGTAAAGGATGGTGGAAACGGCCATTCACATGGAGAAGGCAACTCGCAGCGGGGATTAGGCAACGATTGAGTCCCTACAGTCTCAGACGGCTGTCCTCATGGTCAAAATCATGCGGAAGGAGCGCCCTATGAATACTTTGGTGAATCCGCGATTCGTCCCATTTGTTCGCCAGATGCCGGCAACGCGCCGGCGGTTGACCGGTTTGTTTGTGTCTGGCGTGGCATTGATCCTAGCTGTGGTTTTCGGAATTAGCGCAGCTCATGCCCAGGACCAACGCAGGCGAAAAATTCCTGTTGTGGACAAGCTTACTTCGGGGAGCGACCGTCAAGCTTTCAGCGGCAAGCTGGATTCCATGGATCTTAAGCGTCATGTGTTCGAGGTGGATGCCATAGAAGGTAAAAGCGTGGAAATCTTTCCCGTCAGTAAAGGCATATCCGTTTCTACTGCGGGAGGCGAGAGACTGAAACTAAACGATCTGAAGCCGGGAAACAACGTCCTTATCTATTACGAACAGAAGGGTGACCGGCGCACGGTGAAGCAAATTGTAGTTTTGGCGGCGGGCGCTGACGAAAAGAACAAGAAACATTCTCCCCCCTCGTAGCTCGTTCTCGTTGTCACGGGCAACCCGCGCAGGCAAAAGCGGGCGAACAGTTTTGCACCCTCATGAGAATCGGAATTACATGCTATCCCACCTACGGCGGAAGTGGTGTTGTGGCCACTGAATTGGGCATTGAGCTCGCGGCACGGGGGCACGACGTCCATTTCATCAGTTACGCGGTTCCGGTGCGAATGACCGCGTCCTCCGAGCGCCTGCACTTCCATGAAGTGGAAGTAATGAATTATCCGCTCTTCGATCATCCACCCTACACGCTTGCCCTCGCCAGCATGATGCGCAATGTGGCCGTGAATGAATCACTGGACCTGTTGCACGTCCATTATGCGATTCCGCATTCGGTCAGCGCCTATCTGGCGCGCGCCATGGTCGCGCCCCTTAAACTTCCCTACGTGACCACGCTGCACGGCACGGATGTTACGCTGGTGGGAGCGGATCGCTCCTACCTGCCCATCACGCGGTTCTCCATTGAGGAGAGTGACGGCGTCACGGCGATTTCCGAGTACCTCCGCCAGGTGACGGTGAATGAATTTGAGATTCGCCGGCCCATCGAAATGATCTCGAATTTCGTCAACTGTGACGTTTTCCAACCGGCGGACGGAGACTGCCGGCGGGAGGAATTCGCTCCCCATGATGAAAAAGTTCTCATCCATCTTTCGAATTTCCGGCCCGTGAAGCGCCTCCCAGACGTCATTGAAATTTTTGCGTTGGTTCGCAAAGAGATTCCGGCCAAACTTATGTTGATCGGCGACGGTCCCGATCGCACCACGGCGGAATGGCTTGTCCGGCAGAAAGGTTTGTCGCGCGACGTTATTTTCCTCGGCAAGCAGAGTCAGGTGCAGTCACTCTTGAATTGCGCCGATGTGCTCCTTTTGCCGAGTGAGTTGGAATCGTTTGGTCTGGCGGC
>DASYXZ010000087.1:0-4122 GCA_035934315.1 Terriglobia bacterium
CGCCTCCGATGCGAACTTCGCCAAGCGCGTGGATAATGGTCGGACGGATGCCCCCATCTGGGGAGTTGCTGTCGGCCCCGCCATCGCCGACTGGTTTAAAGGCTGGATGCCCAACCAGGGGAACGTGCAACTGGATTGGAAACAGACTTTTTCCTCGGTCGAAGCTCTCTCCTACAGCGTGCAGGCCGCCGATAATGTTCGCCTGGCGGTCAAGCTCGATTGCGCCACGTCTCAGGCCGCTGGCAGTCTCACCCAGGTTATGGAAGGGCTGAAGCTCGTCCAGCAAATGGCCTGGCAGAATCAGAACCCGAACTTGCGTAATCCGTTCCAATCCCTCGTGGTGGACCGCGACGGTCGCCAAGTTCGCTTGAACCTCACCACTGCTTATGCTGAACTTGAGGGTGCAGCTATCCCGGGCAAGTCATAGGTGTCCTGGTCGACGCGCGTTTGTTAAATAGGTTTTTTCGAACGTCCACAAACCATCTTGCCAGTTCTATTATTTTGTGTAACCATCAATACCAAAAACCATAATCTGATGAGGTATATATATATTGTTGATTATCACAAGTCAATGTATCCATGATGGTTAATACGAACGATAATTTGGCAATCCTCGTGCACGGTGATTTAGATTACGTGCCGGAAAAACTTTTTAAAAGGTGAGGTCACATGCGGTCAAAGGAAATGGAGCGGCAAGTTGTAAAGGCGATCACGGGTTTGGTATTCCCAAGCATGGCGTTGCTGGTGGTCCTCTCCGGCGCCAGAGCTTTTGCGCAATCCACAGCGACCTTGCAAGGGACGGTCACCGACTCAACGGGAGCCGTGATTCCCGGCGTCAAAATCGTGGTTCACAATCAGGGCACCGGAGTCGAACGGAAGACTCAGACGGACCAAGGCGGGAGCTATCAGGTGCCGGCGCTCGAGCCCGGAGTTTACCGCGTGGAAGCGCGCGCCGAGGGCTTCCAAGCTCAAGTGGTCACAGATCTCAGGTTGGATGTGGGCTCGATTGTGGTCCAAAACGTCCAGTTAAAAGTCGGCGCAGTAACGCAGGAAGTTACTGTCACTGCCACCTCTCCAACGATCGAGACAGCAACGGTTAGCGTGGGCCAGGTGATCAACCAGCGCACCGTGCAAGAGATGCCGCTGAACGGCCGCCATCTGGTAGAGTTGGCCTCGCTGTTGCCGGGCACGGTGGTGGCGCCGCAAAGTGGCTTCCTCACCAGCCCCATTCGCGGCCAGGGCGCCCTCGCGTTCAACACGGCTGGGGCGCGCGAAGATACCACGAATTTTATGGTGAATGGCATCAACCTGAATGACATGGTGCAGAACCAAATCACCTTCCAGCCGACCATCGACACCGTTTCGGAATTCAAAGCCACCAATTCAACCTTCAGCGCTGAGTACGGGCGCAATAGCGGCGCAATTGTGAACATCGCCACCCGCTCCGGCGCCAATCAGTGGCACGGTGAGGCGTTTGATTACCTCCGCAATGAAAAGCTCGACGCAAAGGATTTTTTCAATAATCCCAATTTGCCCATTCCGCCCTTTAAGCGCAACCAGTTTGGCGGCAACATCGGCGGACCCATTCGCAAGGACAAAACATTTTTCTTTTTTAGTTACGAAGGCAATCGCCAGGCGCAGACTTCGACATTCAATACCGTCGTGCCCACCGCCGCGCAACGGGCCACAGTGACCAACTCAACCATCCAGAATCTGTTGAAATTCGTCCCGCTCCCCAATGACAGCACGGGCAAATCCTTCCTGGGGACTGGCCCGTCGCCCGTGAAAATCGATCAATGGACCGGCGATGTCATGAACAGATTTTCCGATAGCGATTCCATCCACGGCTATTACGCCTTCCAGAGTGACATACGCGGGGAGCCCAGCCTGCAAGGCAATAATTTGCCCGGATTCGGGGATACGCGTCCGGCGCATCGACAGATTTTCACTCTCAATGAGACCCACGTCTTCGGGCCGCAAGTGGTGAACGAAGCTCGGCTGGGGTTTAATCGAGTGCACATCACTTTTACGCCCAATGCGAAACTGAACCCGACGGATGTGGGGATTAATGACGGGATCACCACGGCGATTGGAATTCCCCAGATCAATGTAGCGGGCTCGCTGAACATCGGAGGGCCGGCGGGCTTCCCGCAAGGCCGGGGCGACACTGTTTATGCCGGGTCCGATACGCTGAGCATCCTTCGTGGCAAGCACTCATTTAAATTGGGAGGCGAGATACGAAACTTCCGCAATAACAATTTCAGCCAGGATGTGGGTTCGATGGTCTTTTCAGGCATTACAAATTTCCTGGCCGGCAATGCCAATTCCTTTTCCATCAATACGGCGGGCGTGTCCAGCAGCATCCGCACCACTGGTTTTGGCCTGTTTGCCCAGGACCATTACAAGCTGCGGTCGAACTTGGGCTTTGAGTTGGGATTGCGCTGGGACGTGAATACCACGCCGAGCGAGGCGTTCAATCGCTTCGTGGTTTTCAATGCTGCCACTGACTCACTCGTCCGTGTCGGGTCGAACGGCCTGAACCAAGTCTATGGCACCGACAACAAGGATTTTGCCCCTCGCGTCGGCATCGTTTGGGACCCGTTTAAAGACGGCAAAACTTCCGTGCGCGCCGGCTACGGCCTCTTTTTCGATCAGCCGGTCACTAATTCGGTGAGTGGGCTGGCCAGCAATCCGCCCTTCGGTATCCCGCTAAACGCGACGGCCACCAAGACCACTTTTGTTTCGGTCAGCAATCCCATCGCCAGCGCTGCCGGGGCTCCGTCCACGAGCCCCAGCAATATCGATTCTCATTTCACCAATGACTATGTGCAGGACTGGAATTTAAATATCCAGCGGGAAGTGGCCAAAGACACGATGATTGAGGTTGCCTACGTGGGCTCCAAAGGAACGCACCTGCGGATGTCCTATAACCAGAACCAGTTTGAAATAGCAGGCGGGGTTCCCGTTCAGGTGGGTACCAAACAGGTGCGTCCATTCGCGGGGTTCTCAAATATTTTTACGGTGGCCAACCCGGGTAATTCCACCTACAACGCCCTCTGGATCAGCGCCACCCGGCGCATGTCTCGCAATTTGCAGTTCAACACCTCTTACTCCTGGTCGCATTCCATCGACTACAACTCGCTCAGCTCACAAGGCGTAACCGCGCAGGACAGCACCAACCTCTTCAACGAACGAGGATCTTCCGATTTTGATGCGCGGCATCATTTCAATATCGGCTATCTCTATACATTCCCGTTCCAGAAAAACCGGCTGGTAAAAGGTTGGGAGCTTGGCGGCGCCACTACATTCCAGTCCGGCAATCCTTTGAACCTGGTGAACACTTCCCCCACCGCGACCGGGCTTTCCTTTACACTTCGTCCCAACCAGATTGCCGACTATCACCTCGCGAACCCAGACCCCGCGCTGTGGTTTAATAAGGCGGCGTTCTGCATTGCCGGCACGACGAACTGCGGCACTTCGGTTTTCGGGAATCTCGGGCGCAATGTAGTTATCGGCCCCGGTTTCAATGACTTCGATTTCTCCCTGATCAAAGATACCAAGATTACGGAGCGCGTGACCTGGGAATTCCGGTCCGAATTTTTCAACCTCTTTAACCACCCGAATTTCGGCCAGCCCGGAAGGTTGGTTGGTACCGGAACCTTCGGGCAAATCCTCAGTACGCGAAGCAGTCCCGGCGATTCGGGCTCCGCCCGGCAGATCCAGTTCGCCATGAAACTTATATTCTAACCAGCCTGAGGTCCATCCTCTGAACTTGGGAGGGCGGCGCTTTCTGCCGCCCTAATGTAGGTCGTCCTCCGTCGCAGCAGGAATCTTCGCCTTCAGCATGGCGAAACAGTAAGCAGTTCGTTTCGTTCTTTGAGGGGCATAAACTCACCTATTATTTATTGCTTGACAAACATCTTAATCGGCGCCATATTGCCTCCGCGCGGTGGGCATCCAAGGACGCTTTCAGCCAGCGTGCATCTCCCGCCCTTCGCACCAATTCAAATAGATAACTATTTCCAACATTTGCCGCATTGCATCTGAGGAGACCCACCGTGACGCGAATCCACCCTTCCATCCGCGCGAAACTTGTCCCGGAGATTCTGCCCTTTTCATTTG
>DASYXZ010000125.1:0-3392 GCA_035934315.1 Terriglobia bacterium
GGCGAAGAAGAGGTCACCGTCTTCCAGGACCTCAACCTTGAAATCAACCAGGGCGAACTCGTGGCCCTGGTGGGCGCTTCGGGGTCGGGCAAAACCACCCTGTTGCACCTGCTCGCGGCTCTGGACACTCCGACACGGGGTGAGGTATACTTTTCTGGGCGGCGGGTGAGCGAATTCCGGAAAGATGAACAAGCCGCCTATCGAAATACAAAAGTTGGTTTTGTCTGGCAGATGCATTACCTTTTGCCGGAATTCACGGCGGCGGAAAATATTATGCTGCCGCAGTTGATTGCCGGAAAGTATTTTGCCGAAGCCCGGGTCCGGGCGGTGGAACTTTTGGCGGGAGTAGGGATGGACAAGGCCGCGGAACGCCGCGTGGGCGAGCTTTCAGGCGGCGAGCAGCAGCGGGTGGCACTGGCGCGAGCGCTGGCCAACCAACCGGCCGTCCTGCTGGCCGATGAACCGACGGGCAATTTGGACGCTCACAGCGCACAGCGTGTGATGGCAATGCTGGAAAGGCTGCACCGCGAGCACGGCCTAACGACCTTGGTGGCCACTCATAATCTGCAACTGGCCCGGCGCGCTCAGCGGGTTTTGAGCCTGGCGGATGGAAAGTTGGCTGAAGATTGATTGATGTGGCGAATGAGTGATTGAGCCATTTGAAGAATTGAGTGATTGGATCGTTGAGTGGTTAGAGGACTTTGTTTTGTCCAATGGCTCAATGACCCAATAAATCATTGACTCAATATAAAAACTGAGGAGCCATGTTCGAGCGATACACCGAAAAAGCCCGGCGGGTTATTTTCTTCGCCCGATACGAAGCCAGCCAGTTTGGCAGTCCCTACATTGAAACCGAGCACCTGCTCCTCGGCCTGTTGCGCGAGGATAAAGCGCTCACCAACCGTTTTCTGCGCTCCCACGCCTCCATTGAATCCATCCGCAAACAGATCGAAGGGCGTACGACGATTCGAGACAAAGTTTCGACCTCGGTGGACCTTCCGTTGAGCCTGGAGTGCAAGCGCGTCCTGGCCTACGCCGCCGAAGAAGCGGAGCGCCTTGCGCACAAACATATTGGGACGGAGCACCTGCTGCTGGGCCTGCTGCGCGAGGACAAATCATTTGCGGCGGAGATTTTGCACGAGCGCGGGCTGCGCCTTTCCACCTTGCGCGAGGAATTGAGCCGCGCCCAGAGCGAGAAGCCGTCGGCCAACCGGCCCAAGGAAACATCGCTCCTTTCGGAATTCAGCCGCGACCTGACGCAGGCGGCGATGGAGAATCAGCTTGACCCGCTGGTGGGGCGCGAAGGGGAGCTCGAGCGTGTGGTGCAGATTCTCTGCCGACGAACCAAAAATAACCCCGTACTGATCGGCGATCCGGGCGTGGGCAAAACGGCCATCGTGGAAGGCCTGGCGCAGCGCATCGCGGATGGCGACGTGCCTTCATTCCTCTCCGACAAGCGCATCCTGGCCCTCGATCTTTCCTTGATCGTGGCGGGCACCAAATATCGCGGACAGTTTGAAGAGCGCCTGAAGACCATCATGAAAGAGTTGATGGAGGCGCAAAACGCCATCATCTTTATTGACGAATTGCACACCCTGGTGGGAGCGGGCTCGGCGGAAGGCTCATTGGACGCGGCCAACATTTTGAAGCCCGCGCTCTCCCGCGGCGAAGTGCAATGTATTGGCGCCACGACTCCGGCGGAATACCGCAAGTCGATTGAGAAAGACCGGTCGCTGGAAAGGCGCTTTCAGGCCATCAAAGTGCCGCCACCCAATGAGGCTGACGCCATCAAGATTCTTTTTGGCATCAAAGATCGCTACGAAAAGTTCCACGCCGTCACCTATACTGATGATGCATTGACGACTGCCGTCTATCACTCCAACCGCTATATCCCCGATCGTTTTCTGCCTGACAAAGCCGTGGACTTGATTGATGAGGCCGGGGCACGCGTGAAACTGCGGCAAAGTTCGTTGCCGGAAGAAATGATTGATGTGCAAAAGCGCATTAAGTTCGTGGTCCACCGGATGGAAAATGCCATCGCCAGCAAAGAATTTGAGAAGGCGCGCTTTTATTCCGACGAAGAACGCAAAGAGCGCGAGAGCCTGCGGCTGCTGCGGGAGAAGTACAACATTGACGAAACCGCCATGGGCGTGGTGAGCCAGGAGGACATCCAGGAAGTGGTGGCGCGCTGGACGGGCGTGCCGGTAACGGCGATTAAAGAAGAAGAGATGTCGAAACTCCTGCGCATCGAGGAGGAGCTGCATCGACGCATCATCAGCCAAGACAAGGCGATTTCCGCCCTGGCGCGCGCCATCCGCCGTTCGCGTGCCGGGTTGAAAGCGCCGGGACGCCCGGTGGGTTCGTTCCTTTTCCTCGGACCCACGGGAGTGGGAAAAACAGAAGTGGCCCGGTCGCTGGCGTCTTTCTTGTTCGGCAGCGAGCGCTCCCTGATTCGTTTCGACATGTCGGAATTCATGGAGAAACACTCAGTCTCCAAGCTGATCGGTTCGCCGCCCGGATACGTGGGTTATGAGGAGGGCGGGCAGCTCACCGAGCGCGTTCGCCGTTCGCCCTACTCGGTCATCCTGCTCGACGAAATCGAGAAAGCTCATCCTGATATTTTCAATATTCTCCTGCAGGTTTTCGAAGACGGGCAATTGACGGATGGCCTGGGCAACACGGTCGATTTCAAAAATGTGATCATCACCATGACCTCCAACATCGGGGCGCGCTATCTCGAACGGCGCTCGAACCTGGGCTTTCAGTCGGCCAACGAGAATGCCACAGACAAGAAAGTTGAAGACATGGTTCTGAGTGAGGTCAAGCGACTATTCAATCCGGAGTTTTTGAATCGATTGGATGAAGTGATTGTCTTCAACGCGCTGACCGATGCCGACCTGTTGCAGATCATCGACCTCCTGGTCGGGCTGATGAATCAGAATTTAGCCCAGAAAAATATTTCCATCACCCTCTCACCCGAAGCGGGCAGGTGGATTTTGGAAAAAACGTGCACGGACCGGTCATACGGCGCCCGACCATTGCGGCGGGCGCTTCAAAAGCATGTGGAGGACCCACTGTCGGAAGCGTTGATTCAGGGCGAGATCCAGATCCCGGCGGTCCTGGAAGTAATCGTTTCCAACGACCTCCTGTATTACCGGTCAATGAACGACAAACTGGTCGCGGCCATGCCGCTGTCGCATTGAGCAATCCGTCCATCTTGGAGCAGCGCGCCGACAACCCACGCCAACCGGAATCTTACGAAATCTTTTCCCGGTGGAAACTGAGGCAGGGTTTTTGAAATATAAAGTTTCCAGCCAACTGCCGGGAAACTCCCGGCATCGGATTCTCTAAGCTCAGATTCATAGAAGGGGGACAGCAATCTTTTGACGAAG
>DASYXZ010000151.1:0-2356 GCA_035934315.1 Terriglobia bacterium
GGGGAATTGAATCGACCCCGTCAAAATCCGATCCGAGGCCGACGTGATCCACTCCGCCGACTTTCACCGCGTGGTCGATGTGGTCCGCAATCACCTTATAGCTGGGGACTGGAATGTTTGCTTCAATACTTTGCTGAATCCTTGTTTCCTCCGCGTAACTCAGGCGCTTGCCTTGCAGGGCGAGGCGATCGCGTGCAGCTTTAACAGCCGTATTCATCTGGTCGGAAATTTTATGTTGCGCGTTGGCAAAATCCTGATCGAGAAAGGCGCTGTAGAAATTAATGTCCATCACCCCGCCGTTTTTGGCCAGGGCGCGAATCATGTCATCCGTCATATCACGCGGCGCGTCACATAACGCCCGGCAGGACGAATGGGACGCGATGACCGGCGCCCGGGACACGGACACCGCATCGTAAAATGTTTTGTCGGAGACATGGGAAATATCCACCATCATGCCCAGCCGGTTCATCCGTTCCACCACTTGGCGCCCGAAATCCGTCAGGCCCTTGTTGGACTTTTCGCCCGATGATCCCGCCCAACTCGTGTCTTTGGTATGGGTCAGCGTCATATAGCGGACGCCCAGGCGATGGAAAGTATCCAGGGCCCGCAAATCGTCTTCAATGATGTGCCCGCCTTCCAAGCCCATCAGGATGGCAATTTTATGCTTGCGATGGATGCGCCGGATGTCGTCCGCCGTGCGCGCCATTTGCAGTGTGTCAGAATGGAGCGCCACTTGAGCGTTCACCGCGTCAATCAGATCGATGGCGCGATGGATCAGATCCTGCTGCGGCCAATCCGTATCCACCCAGATGGACATAAACTCCGCCCCCAGGTGCCCCTGGCGCATTTTGGGAATGCTGATCATAAACGGGCTGTTCGGGTCAGCGAGATCATAGCCCTCGTCGAGCATCATCTGGGGCGTGTCCGCGTGAGTGTCGATGATGATGGCGTGGGCGAGGACCTTTCGCGCGATTTTTTCCGCCTGGGCCGGGCTTCGCTCAGCCGCCAATAGTGGAAAGACCAAAACCAAGGAAACGATAAAGACAGTGCTGGCGCGCCGCAACAATCGCATGGGAATTATCCTTTACTCACAGCGGACCACGATTATCCGAAGGGCTGGAAGATTTTGTCAAACTAATTCTCAATTGAGGAACAGGCGCAGAGCCGATCATCAATATTCCGCGGTCGAAAGCCAGGGAATTGGCGGTCCACGGAGCAACTCCGAAGTGCATCTGTTGCTTGCGCGGCCCCAATTCAGTATAATTCGTTCAGCGAACAAGTAACAGCTTGGGGAGGGCGGACGAATGTCAGATCTTGATCTCAGTTTGACGGTGGCGAAGAATGTGGAAGAAATGAGGAAAGCCGGCGGGTATCCGAGCGACGAAGCGCTCACCCGGCTTGCCGCCCAGATTGCTCCTGCCTTCCGGGCTAAAAAGGACGAGGTGGCGATCCTGCGTGTTTCAACGGACGGGAGAATGTTGAGTTTCGTTTTTCCCGTCAGGCTTGCCAAGGTCGGCGCGATTCCCTTGACCACTTCGAATTCACTGGCGGCAAAAACCATTCGTGATAAGCGCGGGGAACTGGTTAACAATTTTTCCGTATACAAACATCCCACGGTTTTTGAAGCGATTGACCTTTCCGCGGAAGAGAAGGCGTCGCCCATCCAAAAAATTGTGAGCGCTCCGATGACTGTCGATGGGAAGGTGGTGGGGGCAATTCAGATCAGCCGCAAAGGGAGGCCAGGAGAAACGGTGGGGCCTGATTTCACTTCGCGCGACCTGGCCGAGCTTTCCACTGTCGGAACCATCCTGGGAAAGTATTTAATGACTTTGCCCGCCGCCCCACCCGCAGCCCACACGCCCGCTGCTCCCCCGAAGGCCTGAAGGCTTGCCTCTGCCGCGCCAGCGTTGGAGTCTAATCGTAATATTCCAATCCCAGATGTGTGATTAATTCCTCTCCCTTCAAATATCGAAGGGTGTTTTTTAATTTCATGAGTTGGATAAAGAGGTCGTGTTCGGGGTAAAGATTGGGCGCGCACATGGGGCTCTTAAAGTAAAACGAGAGCCACTCCTGAATACCCTTGTGGGCCATTTCCGGGCAGCGGCGCGCCAGGTCCAGGAACAGGACAAGATCGAGAACCAGGGGCGCTGCCAGAATCGAATCACGGCAGAGGAAATCGATCTTGATTTGCATGGGGTAGCCCAGCCAGCCGAAAATATCGATGTTGTCCCATCCCTCTTTGTTATCGCCGCGCGGCGGATAGTAGTTGATTCGAACCTTATGGTAAAAATCTTTATAAAGTTCGGGATAGAGTTTTGGCTGAAGAATATACTCGAGCACCGAAAGCTTGCTTTCT
>DASYXZ010000169.1:0-9162 GCA_035934315.1 Terriglobia bacterium
CGAATTTACCTTTCCGCTGTGGCAGCAGGTGCAACAGCGGCAGCAGGGATTTTCCGCCATCGCTGCCTGGGCATCTGATCAAGAGAATCTTGCCAACGGTGGCGAAGTGGATAACGCGAAGGTCATATGGGTGAGCGGTGATTTTTTCCGTGTGCTGGGCGTGCCACCCTATCTGGGCCGCCTCCTTGCCTCTCAAGACGACCAAACGGGCTGCTCCGGTGGTGTGGACATCAGTTATGCCTTCTGGCAGGGGCGGTATGGCGGAGCCGCGTCGGCCATGGGCAAGATGCTCACTCTGGAGGGCCATCCGTTTCCGATACTGGGCGTCACACCACCAAGCTTTTATGGCATATCAGTCGGCGATCGCTTCGACGTGGCCGTGCCGATTTGCGCAGAGCCGATCATCCATTCCGCCGGATTCAGCCGCATCACCGGGCCGAGAGAACGCTCGAGTTGGTGGCTATCGATCATAGGCCGGCTCAAGCTAGGCTGGGATCTCTCGCGTGCTGGCGCGCAATTGTCCGTCATTGCTCCCACCGCTTTGAAGGAGACTATCCCACCGGAATATGACGCGGATGGCGTGAAGCGCTATCTTGCCTTCAAGCTTGAAGCGCGTCCGGCGGCGAACGGCTTTTCCCAGGTGCGCCGCGATGCTTCGACGCCGCTTTATTTGCTTTTGGGACTTTCCGGACTGGTCCTACTGATTGCCTGCGCCAATCTTGCCAACCTGATGCTGGCGCGCTCGAGCGCCCGCCAGCGCGAAATCGCGGTCCGGCTCGCGCTGGGTGCTTCGCGTGGCCGCCTCATCCGGCAGCTCCTTTCGGAAAGCGCGCTCTTGGCCATCGGCGGCGCGATCTGCGGAGGCTATCTCGCCCTTACGCTCAGCAGCCTTCTGGTGGCATTCATCAGCACGCCGGACAATCCCATTTTCCTCGATATGCCCTTTGATTGGCGGGTCCTCGGCTTCGCGGCCGGGCTGGCTATTCTCACCACTGTCCTTTTTGGTCTCGCCCCTGCGATTCGCTCCGGCAACATTCCTCCCGAATCCGCGCTCAAAGCCGGAGGTCGCGGCATGACCGCGTGCCGTGAGCGATTTCGGCTCCAACGCGTTCTGGTTGCTTCTCAAGTCGCGTTGTCTCTGGTGCTTCTCGCGGGCGCGTTGCTCTTTGCGCGCAGCTTGCGAAATCTCATGACGCGTAATTTGGGGTTTGAACAGAACGGCGTGGTGGTCGCGAACCTGGATTTCTCGCGCCTCCAATTGCCCGCCGCGCGGCTTGAGCCCTTTGAACGCGACTTACTCGAGCGGATTCGCGCTATTCCTGGAGTTGCCGACGCGGCCACTTCGATCCGTTCGCCCATGAGCGGAAGCAGCAGCAATAATTGGGTGCTCGATGAGAAAGGCAACCACCCTAACGGCGCCGCCTGGCTTGATTACATCAGCCCCGGGTATTTTCAAACCCTCGAAACTCCTCTCCTTGGCGGCCGCGATTTCAACTCCAGCGACACCCCCAATTCGCCCAGAGTCGTCATCGTCAATGAGGCGTTCGTGAAGAAATTCCTGAAGGATTCAAGGAACCCTGTTGGCATGGAGTTCCGCAAGTGGGAGTCGCCGGGAAAACCGCGGCCCTACTATACTGTCGTCGGTGTGGTGAAAGATTCCGTTTACAACGATATGCACACACCCTTTGTGCCGGTGATGTACTTCCCGCGAACGCAGTTGGCCGCGCCGTTCAATTATCCCGGAGATGTGGTTCTCATCCACTCGCAAATGGAGGCAGCTGCAGTGCTTAAATCCGTCAAAGATACCATCGCGGGTGTGAATCCCGAAATTGACATCCAGCTCAAAGTGCTCCGCACGCAGATTCGCGAGACCCTCATTCAGGATGAATTGATGGCCACCCTGTGCGGATTCTTTGGCGCACTCGCCGTGCTGTTGGCGGGGATCGGGCTTTACGGCGTGATCTCGTATACCGTGGCGCGGCGCACCAACGAAATAGGCATCCGTATGGCGCTGGGGGCGCAACGCAGAAACGTCATGCGATTGATTTTGGGCGATGTAGCTGCGCTGATTGGCATTGGCATCGCGGTGGGAACCGGGCTTACGCTTGCAGCCGGAAAGACCGCGGGATCACTGCTGTTTAACCTTAAGCCGCGCGATCCCTTAACGCTGGCGCTGGCAGCGATTTTGCTGGGGGCCATTGGATTCGCGGCCAGCTTTATTCCCGCGCGGCGCGCGACCAAAGTGGACCCGATGGTGGCGCTGCGTTATGAGTAATTGCCGATTGTCGATTGAAGATTTACGATTTGAGAAATGTTCGCCTGAATTTCGATCGTCAAACAGCAATCGTAAATTCTCCCAAGATTAGGGGTTGATTCATGACCACTTTAACCCAAGACCTACGCTACGCATTAAGGATGCTGGTTAAGAATCCCGGCTTCACCGCCGTCGCCGTCCTCACCCTGGCGCTTGGTATTGGCGCCAACACGGCGATCTTTACCATAGTCAACGCGGTGTTGCTCAATCCACTTCCTATACGGGACATCAAGCGTCTCGTCCAATTGGACACGACGGACAAGAAAACGATGATTGCCTTGGGGAACGCGACGCGGCTGGGAATTTCTTTCCCCAATTATCAGGACTATGCGAAGGAAAGCAACATTTTCTCCGGCCTGGCGGCTTATCAGTTCACAGCTCTCACGCTGAGTGGTGGTGAGAAGCCGGAACAGTTCCAGAGCTTTCTCGTGACGTCCAATTATTTTGACGTGCTGGGAGTGAACGCGGCGCTGGGGCGGACGTTTCGGCCTGACGAGGATCAGCATCCGGGCGGGGATGCCGTGGCGGTGCTGAGCTACGGCCTTTGGACGAGTCATTTCGGCGCGGACCCTGGAATCATCGGCAAGCCGCTTACGCTGAATGGACACGACTATACCGTGATCGGCATTGCCCCGCGCGGCTTCAAAGGGACGCTCATTTTTTCGAGCAACGATCAAATCTGGATTCCAGTCAGCATGCACAGTCAGGTGTTGGCCGGATTCATCGAGACCAATTTTGAGGACCGGCGGTTTTTGGATTTCGCCTCTTTCGGGCGGCTGAAACCCGGAGTGAGCCAAAAACAAGCCGAGGCCGCGGTAGAAACAGTCGCCTCCCGCCTGGAAAAGCAATACACGAAAGAAAATCAGGGCCGAAGTGCGGCGCTGGCGCCGCTGGCCGATGCGGCGGTGGGCATCAATCTGCACGATCAAGTGAACCTGGCAGGCGGAGTCCTGATGGGAGCCGTTGGCCTGGTTCTTCTGATCGCCTGCGTGAATCTGGCGAATCTTCTTCTCTCCCAAACTGCGCGCCGCGAAAAGGAAATGTGCCTTCGCGCCGCGCTGGGCGCTGCCGCCTCGCGGCTGATGCGCCAATCGTTGACGGAAAGCTTGGTACTGTCGGTCTTAGGCGGCGCTTTGGGTCTTTTGATTGGCTCTTGGGGGCGTTCGATTCTCTGGTCTTATCGTCCCGCATTCCTGCAGCAATCGGACCTCGCCCTTTCGCTCGATAGCCACGTGCTCGCCTTTACCATTGCGATCACATTCCTCACCGGCATCCTCTTCGGCTTAGTTCCGGCCTTCAAGGTTTCCCGGCCAAATCTGAATGAGGCGCTGAAGTCCGGCGGACGCAGCGGCAGCATGGCCTGGGGGCACAGCAAATTCCGGCGCGCCCTTGTCGTATCGGAAATTGCCCTGGCGCTCATCGCGCTGACCACAGCGGGGCTGTTTCTCCGCAGCCTTGCTTATGCCCAGAAGCTCGACCCCGGCTTCGAATCGAACCATCTCTTCGTGATTGCCTTCAATTTGGGATCACAGCATTACGACCAGCCTCACGGCGAGCAGTATTTTCGGGATGTCGTCGATCGCGTCGCCTCCGTTCCCGGAGTTCAGTCGGCTGCAGTGGCCTCCAATCCTCCTCTGGGCGGGGGCTTGGCGCGCACTATCTTCCGCGAGGGCCAGGACGCGAAGAGCGGCGATCGCGGGACGTTGACGACAATCAACGACGTATCGCCCGGTTATTTTCAAACCGTTGGAACGCCGCTTGTGCGTGGACGCGCTTTCAGCGACCTCGACCGCCAAGACACTGCGCCGGTGGCCATTGTGAATCGGGCCATGGCGCGGCACTTCTGGCCCGGCGAAAATCCCATCGGCAAACGCTTCCACTTTATTGACGAACCCATGCTGCGCCAAGTGGTGGGCGAAGCGGGCGACTCCGTGCAATTCGCGGTGGGAGAAGAGCCGCAGCCCGTCGCTTATCTCCCGCTCACTCAGGATTACGCGCCCATCGCCGTGCTTCACGTGCGCACAGCGGCGGATCCGTCTCCGGTCATTCCCGCCGTGCGCGAGGTCGTGCAATCGTTGGATCGCAACCTGGCACTTACCAACATCAATACCATTGGCGAATTGTTGGATCTCGGACTTTGGCCGGCGCGTATGGGCGCCATTCTACTGGGCGTCTTTGGCGCACTCTCGCTGGTTCTGGCCGCAGTGGGAATTTACGGCGTACTCTCTTACTCCGTTTCGCAACGCGTCCAGGAGGTCGGCATTCGGATGGCTTTGGGCGCCACACCCCGGGAGGTGCTTCGCCTGGTGGTGGGACAGGGCATGTCGCTGGTGTTGATCGGCATAGGTATGGGAATAGTTGGAGCGCTCGCGATGGGGCGGTTTATGGCCAGCTTGCTCCTTGGCGTCAAGGCCTCTGACCCGTTGACGTTCGTGGCGGTTTCGCTGTCGCTGACCACCGTGGCGCTGTTTGCCATTTACATCCCCGCGCGGCGCGCGACCAAAGTGGACCCGATTGTGGCGTTGCGGTACGAGTGATTGCCGTTTGTGGATTGAAGATTGATGAGCGGGGGAATGCGTGGAGGGATTATGAAACCATAAGGTGCCTCTTCAATATGAAGATCCAATTTCCAGTTTTCAAATTTTAATTTCCAGTTTCCAGTTTCTAATTTTCAATTTCCGAGATCGAAAACTTTTACGCGAATTCCAAAGGAGAACCAATGGACTCACCAAATCCCCAAACGCAAGTCGCCGGAGAAACACAAAAGAACGCAGGCACACCCGGACAATCTCTGATTCACCTCGAAGGGGTAACCAAGATTTTTTACACTGACGAGGTGGAAACCCACGCTCTCGCGGGGATTCACCTGGATATTCTGAAAGGCGAATACATCGCCATTGCCGGGCCTTCAGGCTGCGGTAAGTCCACGCTCCTGTCCATCCTCGGCCTTCTCGACTCGCCCTCGGATGGCATCTACACTCTGAACGGGAAATCAGTGGAGGATCTTACGCTCTCAGAGCGCACGCGAATTCGCAATCGCGAAATAGGTTTCATTTTTCAGGCTTTTAACCTGATCGGCGACCTCACGGTCTATGAAAACGTCGAGCTACCCTTGACGTACCGCGGGATGCCGGCGACGGAACGAAAGCAGCGCGTTCAGGAATCGCTGGAAAAGGTCGGCATGGCGCACCGCATCAAGCATTACCCTGCGCAGCTTTCGGGCGGCCAGCAGCAAAGGGTTGCGGTGGCGCGCGCCCTGGGCGGCAGGCCATCGGTATTGCTTGCTGACGAGCCTACCGGAAACCTGGATTCGAAAAATGGTGAACAAGCCATGGAGCTGCTTCGTAATCTTCATCGTGAGGGCGCCACAATATGCATGGTAACTCACGACCCGCGTTATGCCAGGCACGCTCAGCGCACCGTGCGCCTTTTTGACGGCCGGATTGTGGACGAAAGCACGGCCGAGCAAGCGGAGGCCTGAAATCGGAGATTAGAAATTGGAAGCGGGGAAACTCGTATTAGTCAATCAAGACTCGCTTTATTTTTCCGCGGTTTGAATTTCCGATTTTCCAGTTTCCAATTTCAGTTTTGCGCTTGCAAAACGAAGGGAGGAGATGCATGGGAAATCTACTCCAGGATTTGAAATACGGCGTGCGAATGCTCGCCAAGAATCCCGGCTTCGCCGCCGTGGCCGTTCTCACGCTGGCGTTGGGGATTGGGGTGAGCACCACCGTTTTCAGTTGGATTGACACCGTGCTGCTCCGCCCTCTGCCGGGCGTGGGAAAAGGCGAGGAATTGGCAGCGGTTGAGGCCGTGGCGCCCAACGGAGATTCCTTACTTCTGTCTTATCCCGATTACATCGACTACCGTGACCATCTTAAGTTGCTGGCCGGCGTGGCGGCAACTCAAATCACCCCGTTGAGCGTGGGACAGAAAGACAATGCCGAAGAGGTTTGGGGCGAAATGGTGTCCGGAAACTATTTTGCTGTGTTGGGAGTAAAGCCTATGTTGGGCCGCGCCTTCCTGCCCGACGAATACGGGGACAAACCGAACGCCTACCCAGTTGCAGTGATCAGTAACCGCCTGTGGCGGGGCCGCTACAATTCCAACCCGCTGATTGTGGGCAAGACCATCCGGGTGAACCAGCACGAGCTGACCGTGGTGGGCGTAGCGCCGCCGGAATTCCGCGGTGCAGTAGCCGGATTGGCCTTTGACCTTTGGGTGCCGTTCATGATGCATCCTGAACTGCAAGGCGTGGGCGAGTGGATGCTCCGCGACCGGGGGACGCGCCAACTTATTTGTCTTGCGCGGTTGAAGCCCGGAGTCACGCTGGCCCAGGCGCGCGCAGAAACTGCCGGACTGGCCCGGCATATCGCCCAGGCAGAACCGGGCACAAACCAGGGAATCAGCGCCACCCTGCTGCCTCTCTGGAAGTCCCATTACGGCGTCCAGAGTTTGTTGCTGACACCGCTGGAAATTCTGATGGGCGTTTGCGTTGTCGTCTTGATGATAGTTTGCGCCAACGTCGCCAATCTGCTGCTGGCACGCTATACGGCCCGGCAGCGCGAATTCAGCGTGCGACTGGCACTGGGCGCGGGACGGATTCGCCTGGCGCGCCAGGTCCTGACCGAGAGCTTGCTGCTGGCGGCGTGTGGTGGTCTGGGCGGGGTTGGATTGGCCGCGTGGGTCAGCGGCTCGTTGCAATCCCTGCTACCCCCCGGACACTTCCCCATAGCTCTGGACGCTCACCTGAATGGCCGCATCCTGGCTTTCACGGTTCTGCTTTGCATTGCCGCCGCAGTGCTTTCCGGACTTGCGCCCGCGTTCCAGTCAGCGCGCGGGGGTTTGAACGAGGGGTTGAAGGAAGGCGGACGCAGCGGGTCAACCGGGCAGGGGTCTCATCGTCTGCGTGGAATCCTGGTGGTGTCGGAAGTGGCGCTGGCCATGGTCGCATTAGTTTGCGCGGGTCTCCTGGTGCGCAGCTTCGAGGCCAGCCAGAGAATCAACCCGGGATTCGATCCTGACCACGTGCTGCTCTCGCGATTCTATCTCACCACCAGCGGATACGACCTCGAACAGCGCAAAGAGTTCTGCCAGCGTCTGCGGCAAAGGCTCGAAGCCGAGCCTGGCGTCACCGACGTGGCCTATTCCGACGTCGAGCCGCTCGGGTTCCTGAACGGTTGGTGGGAAGACCTTCAAATTGATGGATACGTTCCCGGCAAAAGCGAGAACATGAAGATTGACCGCAATGTGGTCTCGCCCGGTTATTTCAAGCTGATGCGAATTCCACTTCTCGAAGGCCGCGACTTCACCGAGCAGGATGACGTGAAAACGCAGCCGGTGATGATTGTGAATCAGACGTTCGTCAAACGATTCTTCGGAGGTCGCGATCCGATCGGCCGCAGAGTACACGGTTGGGGCGAGTGGTTTACCGTGGTCGGAGAAGTGAAGGACAGTAAATATGTTGATCTCGCCGAAGCGCAGCTCCCCTATTTCTATGTGCCTTTTCGCCAAATCTATCGTGCCGATATGAGCCTGAGCTTCTACTTGCGAACCAAGGGTGAACCGAATGACGCCATCGCTTTAATACGCGGCGAAGTTCGGGGAATCGATCCCAACGTTTCGGTGATTGACGCCATGCCGCTTGCCGATCATATCGGAGAAACCCTCTACGCCCAAAAAGTGGCGGCCAGCCTGTTGAGCGTGCTGGGAACTCTGGCGCTGTTGCTGGCGGCCGTGGGACTCTACAGTGTGATGGCCTATTCGGTTACGCAGCGGACGCACGAGATTGGGATCCGCATGGCGCTGGGGGCGGAGAGCCGGGACGTATTAAGGCTCGTGGTCAAGCAGGGGCTGGCCCTGACTCTGATCGGCATCACGGCGGGGCTTTTGGCCGCCTTGGCGCTTGGCCGGCTGCTGGCGAGTTCCCTCTATGGGACCACCACCACCGACCCAGTAACATTTATTGCCGCCTCGTTGATGCTGGCAGGGGTCGCAATGCTGGCGAGCTTTGTTCCGGCGCTGCGGGCAACGAAAGTGGAGCCGATGGAAGCGCTGCGATACGAGTGACAGGTGACGAGTGATGTGTGACCAGGTCAAGGGGGAAACGCGTGTTTATTTGGTCTTTGTCCTATGCCCGTCACTCATCACTTATCACCCGCCACTTTTTTCGAGGAGACTAAAATGGGCAACATCTTCCAGGATTTGAAATACGGGCTGCGGATGCTGGCCAAGAATCCCGGCTTCGCCGCCGTGGCTGTGCTCACGCTGGCGCTGGGCATCGGCGCCAACACGGCAATTTTCAGCGTGGTCAACGGTCTTCTGCTTCATCCAGTTGGCATTCCGCATCCGGAGCGGCTGGTGGCGGAGCGGGTGAAATACGACAAGCTGAATTTGAAGAGCATTGGCGTTTCCGCTCCTGACTTCGCGGACGTTCGCGACAGCCGGCAGATGTTCGCCTCCGCCGCGCTGATGAAGGAAATGGATTTCAATTATACGGGGAGTGACTGGCCGCAGCGGTTGGTTGGCGCCGAGGTCTCCTGGCAATGGTTCGACGTCTTTGAGGTAAAACCGATGCTTGGCCGGGAATTCCGCCCGGAAGAGGATCAGCCCAATGCCAACCAGGAAGCGATCCTCGCTTACAACACCTGGCAGCGCCTTTTCGGGAGCGATCCGGCGATTGTGGACAAGACAGTCCAGCTTAACGAGCAATACTTCAAAGTGGTCGGAGTGATGGGGCCGGACTTCCACTGGCCGAATGACGCGGACCTGTGGGTTCCTCTCGGACTTCCTGCGAGCGCGTTTGCCGCCGGGAACCGATTCAACGAGAATTACCTCGCCGTGGCGCG
>DASYXZ010000076.1:0-3288 GCA_035934315.1 Terriglobia bacterium
CTTTTTGTGCGTTTTTATAAACGCACATCCTATGGAGGAAAGCATAATGAAAAATTATTTCTTGACGTTTGCTCTCGCGGTTCTGGTTGTTTTAACAGGAGTTTCACTTAAACAAAGTGTGGCGGCAATTGGCGGTTCACCCATGCCTCCGTCACCACCTAGTGCAATGGCAATCGGCGGTTCGCCTATGCCTCCGTCACCGCCCAGCGCAGTATCAAGGAAGGCAGCCCGTTAGTCTTATTTCGTGCCTCATGAGGGACTCGAAAAAGACATACGGGATGAAAGTGGTTTTTCGGGTCTCTGATGCTGGCAAGTATTTTAAACTCTGGGTTTTATTATCTCGTCCAGGCCTTGGTTCTGGGCCTGCTTATCCTACTTGTCTATCGGGGCTTATGGAAACGCCTGGCTGGCGTTTCGACCTATTTGTTCGCCCTATTGCTCATTGATGGCATAAGCAGAAGGTACGTCTTTTATCACTTCGGCGTAGAGTCCCTTCAGTATTACTACTTTTATTGGCTAACCGATGTGGCCCTGACGCTGGGCGCTTTTCTGTTGGTCTGCGCTTTCTTTCATCGCGCCTGCGCGATCCAGGAAGAAAAGTTGTGGCGCTTCATCCGCCTCTTTTTGGTTTTTGTGTTTGTGCTGGTCGTGGGAATATCGGCGTTTTCTCTTTCGAGAAATTACGACCATCTTTTCAGCAAGTTCATGTTTGAATTCCAACAGAACCTCTACTTCACCTGCCTGGTCTTAAACACTCTGCTTTATATCCTGTTACAGCAAATTGAGACAGCAGACGACGAATTGGGCATGCTCGTTTGCGGGATGGGCTTGCAATTTGCCGGGCCGGCGGCGAGTTTTGCGCTGAAGTTCCTCGCGCCCAGCAATGATTTTACAGATTCACTGATGCATTTCATTGGTCCGCTTTGCACTCTGGGAATGCTACTGACGTGGTTTTATGCTGTTGCTCGATTGCCCAAGACAGTTCGGGTTCCCGCCTCCAAGCAGTTTGTTCCAGCAATGGTGGCGGGACGAAATGAATTTTGATTGAGGTTAAAATGATACTTGCTTCCCTGATTTTGATCGTTTCAACGGGGCTTTTCCTGTTCTACTTGCAGGCCACCTGTCAAGGCATCCTGCGAAGGCAATTTGAACAGGAATACTTCCAATCCATCGTGAACGCGAACCGCCTCGAATTTCCATCGGTTCGAAGAGCGCTGGAGGATTATGACGGCCCGGTGGACTATTCCAGGTTTCGCATGACGCTGAAATGCGATTTCCTGGCGCTCACCTATTTACTGAAAAACGCCGCCAACACCAATCACCGATATACGCGAGAGGAGCGATTGCTTATTTTGTACTTCCAAGCCATCTACCTCTTCATGGTCACTCGCCACGCGCTGCGCCTGCAGGAAAAAAATGCCATTATGAACCTCACCGCAATCCTGCAGTATTTTGCCAATGTGGTGGGGCAGCGCGTGAACATGGTGCGTTTCGGCAACCTGGCGCCGGCGGACTATCTGTTGAACCTTTAACCGCATCAACGGCCCGACCCTTCTTCCGTCCAGACTTTTCTGGTTTCCCGCCTAAAGTCCTGAATCTTACATGGTGACCAGCCTCTCGAAATCCGACAAAACGTCCGAAGAGCGGAGAGCAAAAATCGTCTGCACGATTGGTCCGGCCACAGACAGCGCCAAGGGTCTTGCGGCGCTGCTCGACGCCGGAATGGACATGGCCCGGCTGAATTTCTCCCACGGGACGCACGCTGAGCATGCGGCGCGCCTTAAACTCCTGCGGCGTCTGGCACGAGAACGCGGAAAAACCATTGCCGCGCTCCAGGACCTTCAGGGTCCTAAGATTCGCACCGGAGCCCTGGAGGACGGGCGCCCGGTGGAATTACGCGCAGACTCATCTTTAACCCTCACCACGCGCCGCCTGCCGGGTAACGCGCGGTTAATCTCAACCAACTATCAAGCCTTGCCGCGTGAAGTCAAAGCAGGAAACAGAATTCTTCTCGCCGACGGGCTGATGGAGCTTTGCGTGGAACAGGTTTCAGGAAACGATATCGCTTGCCGGGTGGTGAATGGCGGATATCTTTGCGAACACCAGGGCATCAACCTGCCGGGCATTGCACTTAAAATCTCCGCCCTTACCGCGAAAGACCGCGCTGACCTGAAATTCGGCCTCAAGTATGGCGTGGATTATGTCGCGCTTTCATTCGTTCGCCGCCCCGAAGACGTTTTGGAATTGAAAAAGCTTCTTGCCCGCGCCGGCAGGAAAATCCCGGTGGTGGCCAAACTGGAGAAGCCGGAAGCCATCGACCGGCTGGAAGATATTCTGCGGGTTTCGGACGCCGTGATGGTGGCGCGCGGCGACTTGGGAGTGGAACTTCCTCCGGAGAGCGTTCCGGTCATCCAGAAACATGTTATTGAGCGTGCCAACGCGATGAAGGTTCCGGTGATCACCGCCACGCAGATGCTCGAATCAATGACCGTCCATCCGCGGCCCACGCGCGCTGAAGCCTCGGACGTGGCCAATGCCATTTTTGACGGAACAGACGCCGTCATGCTTTCCGCGGAGACGGCCTCCGGACAATACCCCATCGAAGCGGTGCAGATGATGGCGCGGATTATTTCCGCGGCGGAAATTAGTCCGCGATACGGCTGGTACGGGCGCAACCGCCGCGCCGCCAGTCAGACGATGACCGTTGCGGAATCCATTTGCGAAAGCGTTGCCCACATGACGGAGGCGCTTTGCCTGAGCGCCATCGCCGTCTTTACCCAGTCCGGATCGAGTGCGCGCGTGATTTCCAAATATCGGCCCCGCGTCCCCGTCTTTGCTTTTTCCCCGCTGCCTGAGATCAACCGGCGCACGGCGCTTTATTGGGGTGTGCACCCGGTTCTGATGCCGCCCGTGCAGTCCACGGACCGCATGGTGGAAGAGGCCGCCAATTGGTTGCGGCGGTCCGGGGCGGTCAAGCCGGGCGCTATTATCGCCGTCATTGCCGGCACCCCTATCTCCCGCCGCGGGACGACCAACCTCCTGAAGCTGCACCGGATTGATAAATAAATTCCACCTGGGAGTGGTGCTTGTAGCGCCGCCTTTTAAGGCGGCACGTGCCGGACTAAAGCCCGGCGCTACACTGACCTTATTCCGCCGGAAAGTTAAACTTTATTCCCGCCAGAAAATTGATGTGCAATGCCGGAAAGCCGAAAGATTCCTCATACTTCTGATTCAAGAAATTGTTCAGCCGCCCGTAGACCTCCACGCCGCGCGGCAACTGGTAGGAAA
>DASYXZ010000206.1:0-14228 GCA_035934315.1 Terriglobia bacterium
GAGGAATGGCGGAGAGGCAGGGATTTGAACCCTGGGTACAGCTTTTGACCGTACAACGGTTTAGCAAACCGTCGCCTTAAGCCACTCGGCCACCTCTCCGCAAAGGATGCGGCTTAGGGAACGAGCGACGCGATTGCTAAAGCTTGCCCAACACTTTACAGTTTAACCGACCCCCAAAATTTCTGCCAGCTTTGTTTTGAGGCGAAGGTTTCAGCCCTCCGCACGCCAAAATCACGGGCGAACCTTGCTCGCTGATATCTGAAGCTGACGGCTGATGGCTGACTTTAATAAAACAAATACTTCCGCCAGCGGTCGTCCGATCTTCCCATCATGCGCATAAGCTGGCGGCTGGTGTGGAGAGTGAAGGGGCGCGGAGGGCGGCGCAATTTCAGCCCGGACTCATCGGGCATTCTGTCACCCTTCATGTTGTTGCATTTGTGGCAGCAGGCGACAAGGTTATCCCAATCCGTATGGCCGCCGCGCGATCGGGGAATCACGTGGTCCAGAGTCAACTCGCCCGCGGGCAAAACGCGCCCGCAGAACTGGCAGGTGTAGCGGTCCCGCAAAAGAATATTCTTGCGTGAGAGGGCCCGGCTCTGGTAAGGGATGCGGCGAAACCCGGTGAGGCGGATGACGCTGGGAACGCGAACGGCATCGCGCGCGGAATGAACGAAGCCGCCGTTTTCCTCCTCTGTAGTGGCCACGCCCTTGAGAATTAAAACCACGGCGCGGCGGACCGCGGTGATATTAATCGGCTCGTAGGTGGC
The DNA here is from genome assembly GCA_035934315.1 of Terriglobia bacterium. Taxonomy (GTDB): domain Bacteria; phylum Acidobacteriota; class Terriglobia; order UBA7540; family UBA7540; genus DASYXZ01. Next base: position 768 of record DASYXZ010000206.1, read on the forward strand.
ATTCAGCACCAGCACGGGCGTTTGGAGAATTCGTTGGTCCGCCTCCCGCATAGGATTTATCCCCTGAAGAAAGTATTTCGCCTCCCCGTGGTTTCTATTATGTCCATTCGTGCCCGAAATCGTCAATAGACTGCCTTGGCTCGGTGACGTCCGGGTCAGGGAACTGCGGCGTGGCGCGAGCCAGCGTCAAGCCCAGGACTTGCAAGGCTCCGGCCTTTTTCAAAACGCCCGCGGCGGAGGATAGCGTTGCGCCGGTGGTCATCACATCGTCCACCAGGATGACCACCCGGTCGCGGATGCGCTCCGGCCGGGCCACCGCGAAAACATCGCGAACATTTTCCTTGCGCTGGTGGAGACTGAGGCCGGTTTGCGGCGGCGTGGCGCGAGTGCGATAGAGGCAGCGCGTTTCCACCCGCAGGCCGGGTGCGGGGCCGGTTTGCGCGAGTTTTCGTGTTAACCCCCGCGCCAGCAATTCCGCCTGGTTGAATCCCCGCTCGCGCCTTCGCGTACGATGCAGCGGCACGGGAATGAGCATGGGCAGCGCGCCGGCATTGTTCGCCACCTGCATGTTCCATGTGAGCGACAGGAGTTCACCCAGCCTTTTTCCCAATCGTTCACGGCGGCGGAATTTCAATTGGAGGATGGCGGCGCGCAACCCTCCCGCGTAAAGGCCGTAGCTGCGCGCCAAGTCGAAGTGAAACTCTTCATCGCGGCATTGGGGACAAAGCGCAACAGTTGAATCAAGCGCGCGCAGGGAAGGGAAGGGCAGTCCACAATGCGCGCAGGCCGCTCCCGCCCACGGCTCGAGATGAGTCCAGCAGTTGCGGCAAATATCAATGAGCGACGCCTCAGTAATTTCCTGTTGGCAGAGCGAACATGAAGTGGGGAAAACGACGGCGAAAAAAGTGTTCGCCATCTCAGAAAAGATTGCGGGGAGTGAACGGGAGTGACGATCGGTTGCGGAAGGGAAGTTGTGCCTCGCTTTAGAACGCGCGGGCTGGCCTAGAGAAGGCCCTGATCTTGTTTCTCCTGACATTCAATGCAATGGCGCGCCCACGGGACCGCATCCAGGCGCTTGGGTTGAACTTCTTCCTGGCAGGCCGCGCAGAGGCCATAAGAAGAAGTCTTGATACGCTCCAGCGCGTCGTTGACTAAATGGAGTATGCGCCGATTGTCGTCGCTCTGGTGAAAGAGGAATTCCTTGGTGTAGGAATTCGCTGCCTTGTCGGCGATATCCTGGGTCGCTTCTTCGTCCGCCTCCCTGCCATCCTGCTCGGTTTTCGTTACCAGGCGCAGCAATTCCGCCTGTTTGGCAAGCAAGCGCTTCTTGAAAGCCTCAGCCTTTCTCTTGTCCATGCCCTTCCTTGATTTCATCGTTAACATTTTGCGTAGTAAAAATTCTAAGGAGTCTCGTGAAACGTGTCAAGAGAAACCGGAACGGGAAACCGGATTGAATTTTCCCGTGATGAATTCGATTCTTCTCTTGCCAACGAGTTTGTAATGGCAAACTGCAATCCATGCGTTGCAATAAAGGTATCTGTCCATCCGAACCATTCTTCGAACAGACGACAAACATGCCCCGGGCGATGATCGCGGTCCTTGGGCTGGTGGGGAAGAAATGAAGGATGATGCGGATGCATAACCAAAGAACTTCTCTATCTCGGGAATTCAGGCGCGGCCCTGGGCGGCCGCCGCTTAACTTTTACTTTGGCATTTTCGGCGAAGGACTTCATGCAAGCGGTCGCGCACCGGGGCGGGGATGGGAAACAGCTCGCCGTCGCAATAGAGCTCGATCGTCTTCCGCGTGGTATCAATGACCACCTGGCAATGCTGACACTTGGTCAGGTGCGATCGCAGGTCGGTCTTCAGGCTTTCGTCAATGTCCCCGTCGAGGAAATTCGAAAGCTCTTGCATGACTTCTTTGCAGCCTATCACGGTCACCCCCGCTTAAATATTTTGCTCAGATTTTCCCGCAATTGCAATCGCGCTCTGAAAAGCCGCGCCTTCACCGCGCTTTCCGTCAGGTCGAGTAATTCAGCCGTTTCGGTGGTGGAGAGTCCTTCAACATCACGCAAAAAAAACACGGTGCGAAATGTAGGCGGCAGAGATTGGGCGGCGGCATCCAGAATGGATTTCATTTCCGTTTGCGCCAAGAGTTGTTCGGGATTGGGTTTCCAATCCGTGAACTCCCTCGGCATCACGCCGCCTTCTTCATCCAACTGGTCTTCAATGGGTACTGTCTTGTCAGCGCGGCGCCGGCGCAATTTCATCAGCCCCTCGTTCACGCCGATGCGCACCAGCCATGTGTAGAATCGCGAATCCTCGCGGAAGTCGGGAAGGTGTTGGAACGCTTTTAAAAACGTCTCCTGCAGGACATCTTCGGCATCTTCCGGGCTGCCGGTGATATTCAATCCCAGCCGGTAGATTTTTTTCTCGTACCGGTTCACCAACTCTTCAAAAGCCAGGTAACTGCCGGCCTTGGCCTCCGTCACCAGGGCGGCTTCGTCCTTCACCAGCGCTATCTGTGATGAATCGGTCATGAGTTTGCGTAGAATTTACTGAGATTCAAAACTCGTTGGCTTGCCTCGCACCGTATGGCGCTGGGCTTGACCTTGATGGGTCGTGCCAAAATGAACTGAATATTCTTTACGCATCCGGGAACCGCAGGCGCTTTGGCCAAAGACCAAACCTGCCATCGTGTGTTCCGATATCTCTTGAATTTTCCGGTCACTATTTAAGTTACATCGAAGCCGGTGGACGTACAATAGTTAAATAAAGTGCAAAATTTTGCCCGAGTTCGCGATTAAGGATTCCAATGTTCCTCGAGCCCCGCCCGCCATTCAGTTTCGCGCACACGCTGCGGTTCATCTTGAGCCCGCCCGCGCTTTTGAATGGACGCAAGTTCGCTCCTCTCCTCGACTATTTCGAAGACGGAGAATATCGCCGCGTCGCCGAAGTAGGAGATCGCTCGATCCTTTATGGAGTTTCTGAGGAACGTCGCGGACGGACCGCGCGCCTGAAAGCCCGAATCCTTGCCGGGCCTGACGACCCTGAAACACGCGCGGCGATTGCCTCGCTTGTTGAACGCCAATTTTCAACCCGGTTGGACATGGCGCCCTTTTATCACCTTGCCGGCTCGGACCCGGTTCTCCGCAAACTCTCCACTCACTTTCAGGGTATGAGAATTCCGCAAGCTGTCAGCGTATACGAAACGCTCATCTCCGCCATCATCGAGCAGCAGATCAACCTGAGTTTCGCCCACAAGGTCAAGCAAGCGCTGATTGAAGCGTACGGCCACCCGGTTGAATTCGAAGGCCGGCGGTACAACGCTTTTCCGCAGGCCGCCGCGCTGGCCATTACCACGCCGCGCGAACTGCTGCGGTTGCAAATTTCCGGCCCCAAAGCGCGCTACATCATCGGCATATCACGCGCCACGCTGGACGGAAGCCTGGACCTCGAAGGGTTGCGCTCCGTCGCGCCCGACTTGGCCTATGAGCGCCTCCTCGTGCACAAAGGCGTGGGCCCATGGACGGCGCATTATATTGGCCTGCGCGCCCTCGGCCATCTTGACTGCCTGCCGGCGGCGGACGTTGGTTTGCAGAAAGCCATCCAGCGTTTTTATGGTTTGCGCAAACAACCTTCAGAAAAGCGAGTCATACAAATGGCGCGAAACTGGGCGGGTTGGCGCAGCCACGCGACCTTCCACTTGTGGCTCACATTTTGGGAAGATGCCGGGTGGCGGAAAAAAATGATTGAGGAAATTCGAGCTGACCGGAAGCGCCGCTGATACGCACGGTGGGGCCGAAGGGGGCTGGTGTTGGCAAAGGAAAAGAGTTTGGTGTTTGCCATAGCCTGTCGAAAATTTCTGCGAATCATTGTGAGGGTCGTGGTTAAATAAACGCTTTCAGACACGCGGCAGTTCGGCCAAAGCAAAAAAAATGGAAAGGGAATCATGAAGAATTTCATCTGCATCCTGACGGTGGGCATGGCGGCGCTTGTTGGGATGGGCGCTTTGGCGCCGACCGAAGATCTCCCGTCCTGGGCCTACCCCGTCAATCCGCCTGGTTATAGGCGCACTGGCGGCGACGACACCATCGAGCACGTTCCCGGCAGCGTCGTGACTTTCACCTTGAAGCAGGTTCAGGACCTCTACAACGTGCCGGACTGGCATCCGGGCGAGCACCCGCCGATGCCCGAATCTGTGTCGCACGGCAGGCGGCCGGGCGCATTCGCCTGCGGTTACTGCCATCTCCCCACCGGACTTGGGCGTCCTGAAAACTCCAGTGTCGCCGGACTTCCCGCCGCCTACATCGTGGAGCAGATGGCGGATTTTAGGAGCGGCGCGAGAAAGTGTTCGGAGCCGAGAATGGGTCCTCCCGCCAACATGATTGCGGTGGCGAAGGCGGCTACGGACGCCGAAGTGAAAGCAGCCGCTGATTATTTTTCCAGTCTGAAACTGAAACCGTGGATCAGGGTGGTGGAAACTGACACGGTGCCGAAGACTGAAGTTTCCGGAAACATGCTGGTGGCGTCAAAAGCCGGCGGCACGGAGCCGATCGATGGGCGCATCATCGAGACGCCGGAAAATCTGGAGCGAGAGGAACTTCGTGACACCGATTCCGGATTCTTCGCCTACGTTCCCGTGGGCAGCATCGAGCGGGGCCAGACGCTGGTTACTACTGGAGGCGCCACGGTGGTCGCGGGCCGGATTGTGCCGGGCAAAACGATGCAGTGCGGAACCTGCCATGGGCCGGACTTGAAAGGCCTGGGGAACGTGCCGGCGCTGGCGGGCCGTTCGCCCAGCTATATCGTCCGCCAACTTTACGATATGCAGCACGGGGCCCGCTCCGGGCCAGGGGCAGAGCTGATGAAGGCGTCCGTGGCCCAATTGAGCGTGGACGATATGGTCTCAATCGCAGCTTACCTTGCCTCCCGCGCTCCGTGAACATGTGGCGTTTGAAAAGGGTTGACTCTGTACCATTGGAGGAATTGCGAGATGATGGATTTGTGGTCACGGCCTTTTTGACCCGGCGCATCACTTCTCTGGAAAGGAGAAAACAGCTTTGGCCGTAGCGGAAATCCAGGACTATTTGAAACTCTTGCCCAGCCTCAAAAAATCTCGCGAGGGCCTGGTGTGGATCACCTATGACGCTGGCGCGGATACGCTCTACGTGAACTACAGAAAGCCAAGCCACGCCACGGACAGCGAGCTAACCGACGATGATGTCATCGTCCGGTACGAGGGAAAAGAAGTTGTTGGCTTCACGATTCTTCACGCCAGTCAGCGTGATTTGAAATCTTGAATCCGTGCGCGGCCCTGGCGCCTTCCCGTCGCCCCTGTCTTCATTGGTTCCCACTTGCCCCTTGCTACTAACCACTTGCCACTGTTCTTAAACCCCCTTGCCTAATTCTCTCTTCCGATGTATACCAGAATGATAACGGGGCGCCAAAACGTGCGAACTATATTTTGCGATTGTCCGGTTGGTGCGAAGCTGGCAGCGCAGAGTATGGAGAAATCCTCAGGATGCATGGGCAGCACGGGGCTTGCGCGAGCAATTGCCCTGCTCATCGCAGTGGGTGCATTGGTAACTGGCGGAATACCGTGTTTCGCCGCCCGCCAATCTCGAACTTTTCAGCACCTATCCCCGAGCCTGAACTCCGCAGCGACCCCTTCGACAAGCCCGCAGGCTAAGGAGAAAAGCAGTCGGGCTGCCAAGAAGAGCTCGTCTCCTTCTCAAGACCAAAGCGAAGGCTGCACTCTTCTACCGTATAAAGGCACGCCCCCGATGAGTCAGTTTCCGCCATATCCCCCGAAGCTTGATCAGGATGTTCGCGGTGGCATGATCTGCAAGTTCATCATCAGCCCCAACCTCCCGCTTTTCACTTTTCATTTCCTTGCCCAAGGCGATAATCCATTGGGCAAGATCGAAATCACCGAAGGTAAAAGCAAAAAGGTTATCCAAACAATCCCATACCCAGAAAACGCGTATTTTGGGGAACTAAATGCTATGCGCATTCTCGAGCCGCTTGACGCCAATTTCGATGGGTACAAGGATTTGCCTCTGCTGCTTCAATGTGGGGCGACGGGCAATTGCACATACGATATTTATCTTTATGACCAAGCATCAAATCGATTCGTGCGCAATTCCTTCCTTAGCGGTCTCACCGAGCCTATATTCCATCCCGAGAACAAGCGCGTGGATTCTTTCTATAATATGAGCGCCGGCGACTGGGACCATGAGACATATGAATACCAAAACGGCCACTTCACCTTGATAAGAAAAGTGGAGTCCGAATTCGACAGAGAGAAGGGTATCGACACGCAAAAAACGTACGAGCTTCGGAATGGGAAACTGGAACTAACTAATTGCGATGGCGAATGCCCTGGCAAATAGCCAGTAAACCACACGCACGCAAGCCCACGCCTTGAGCCCGGAGAGTTTTACTGTCACGCCCTCTTTTTCGAATTCCCGGGCAATCGTCTTGCGGGCGCACCTGGCCATCGCACTCCAGGCATTTCGATTTCACGAGTCGTTTCATGTGAGTTTTCGGCCCTTGCAAAGGCGGCTCGGGAACACGTGTAGCGGCGCATTTTGATGCGACCCTACGTCCCCGGCGCTTCGGCCGCCCCAGCTCCAAGAAATCGCAGGAGGAGCAACGTAATGTCATCGGCCTGCGGCGCCCCGCGGGTGAAGTCCCCGATGGCCGCCAGGATGGCGGCTTGCAAATCTTCCAGAGTGGCGCTCGTGTTCTGCTCCACGACGTGTTGCAGCCGCTCATTTCCGAAGCGAACGAGTTCCGGGCTCACCGCATCCGTAATTCCATCAGTAAAGAGCACCAGCGTGTCGTCGGGTTGGAGCATGGAGAATGAAGTTTTAAACTTTTCTTCCTCGAACATACCCAGCGGGCAGGATTGCGCCGGAAAAACTCCCTGCACTCGATTGCCGCGAACCAACAGCGGAAGCGGGTGGCCGGCGTTGGCGTATTCAAGCCTTCCATCAGCGTCAAGAATGCCGAAGAAGAGCGTGGCGGGCCGCCCAACATCCGGGCGGCTGCACAGAAAATAGTTGATGTGAGTTATCACGCGCCCGGGCTCCTGACCCAGGGTTAGCGCGGAGAAGGTGCCCTGCAACAGCGCAGTCACCAGCGCGGCGCCGAGGCCCTTGCCGGCCACGTCCGCGATCATGAAGGCAGTGCGCTGCCCGTCCAGCTCAATGAGGTCAAAATAATCGCCGCCCACCTCAAGGCACGGCTGGTTGACCGCAGTCACTTGGACGTGGGGCAAGCGCCCGAAAGTTTTGGGCAGCAGCGCCTGCTGGATATCGCGGGCGATGGAGATCTCGCGCTCCAGGCGTTGCCGCTCGCGGTCTTTCTTTACCAGGCGCGTATTGTCAAGGATGCTGGCGGCTTCCAGCGCGAGCGCGTCCAGAATCTGCCGCTCTAAACCAGAGAAGGCGGCGGGACGGCGGCTGTCCAGATAGAGCATGCCCAGCAACTCGCCACCCGCGGCTTGGGCAACGGGCGCGGCAAAGTCCAATGACGCGCGCGCAAGCAATGGGATGGCGATGACCGCCCGAAGCTGTTGCCCAACCACGCTGACCGCGTTGCGAATGGCCTCCTCAGCCAGCGCGACATCACCTTCCACCACGCTGGTGCGCCGGGCGATGGCGTGGGTAATCGCGGTCTGGCTGGGCTCGACGCTCGCGATTTTCAAGGGTAATGCGCCGCGCTGCCGGGCGAACACCGGGCGCAGTTGCTTGAGGGTGTCACCCTCCAGAAGCAATCCGCGATCCGCGTCCGTGATGGCGATGGCGCGGTCAACCATGGCGGCCAGAATTTCCTCGAGCGGCATCTGGGATTGCAAAAGGGAAGTGGCTTCGAGTAGCAGGCTCAACTGCCGAAGATCGCGCGAGCCGGCCTCGAGCGTGGCGGCATGGTCCAGGCGGGAGAGAATCATCGGGAGCGCGCGTTCCGTGCGGCTCCTGTGAAAAATGAGTTGAATGGTCCCGGTGGCGCCGAAACTGATGATGTCGCCATTGCTTAATGTTTGGGCTTTGATTTTTTCCTCGTTGACGAATATCCCCAGACGCTGACCGCGATCTTCCAGACGAAACTCCCCGTCCGCATAAATCAGCGCGGCGCAGGAACGCGAAATGCGTTTGTCATCCAATTGCAAATGGTTCCCACCCTCCATCCCACGTCCAATAAGAAACGGCGTTTGGGTCACCGCGACTTCGCGACGGTCGCCGCGGGGATCCACCACTTCCAGGAACGCCTCGGGAATTGTGGCGGAATTTGACGTGTCGGAAGCAGACATGAAGGGAATCTTACCACGCGGGGCTGCGGAAACCGGCAGGCAGAAGGGCGTGTGGAGTGGGTCAGTTTGTTGTAGCGGCGTCTCTCCGAGCGCCGGAAGTTCTTGAGAATCCAACACCAGCGGTCCCGCGCCTTAGTATTTGCAGCTTCTCCTTCTTTGCGTTCGCACTGCAATTGACCGCGCATTTGTGCCTTGGTGAAAGGCTCCTTTTTCTGAAATCTTGAATCTGCTGTTTGAAATGCGCCCGCCGGAGCGCGTGCGCGCCAGCCCCGAGATCGGTCCCTTGCGAGGTAACCCGCTCGCTGCCTGTCTTGCGCCTGGTTTGAATCCGACCGAGATTATTCGATATAGACTTTTATCGTACGCTATTCTAGCGCGGACCTGGATTTTCAGGTCCGTGGGCGTGTTATTAGGCCGCGGTGTTTAGTTTGGGGAAACCCCACAGACCTGAAGGGTGAAGTTTGCGCTATGCCACCCGATGTTGTGGATTGATGAGCGTGCGATAGTCTATCGCAAATCGCGTTTCAGACTTGGAGTTAATCCAGCGGAGCACACTTTCGTATTCGGCAATTCTCTTTGACCATCCTTCCACCGGAATCTCCCTCAGGCACACAGTTGCCTTAATTTGGCGCCGCACTTGTGAGACCTCTACGCCGGCCAAAACCCCGTGTTTTCTGAATCGAGGGGAGGTGATATCCCGCCGGTCGTCTTGGAGGCAATCAACGAACATCAAAAGGGCGGCGTAGGGAAGTTTTTCGAATGCAACCGGTCCTATATGGGCCTTTTGAAGGATCTCCCTACAGCGCTGATCATGGAAGAGCATTGATAGTCCTGCGATAACACAACAAGTGAGGGCGAGCTCGGGTTTGTATGCCTTGTACCCAGCCACCTTGTCCGAATTGCAGCCATTAATAAGCTTGATAGCCGAGAGAACGCTGTGGCTAACAAAGCGTCCGTCAAAGTACGCTTTTTTTAGGGATTCGTCAAAGTAGCTGCTGTCATTGGATCGTACACTTGGTGGAAGCCAATTGCGCACGACCTGATCATAGAGGTCGCAAAGATCAGCTCTGGCGCGTGCGAAGAAGGTTTCCCAGAGGTTGTGGATTTCCGTTGCACACTGTGTAGGTAGCGCAGCATCGGGTCTTGATAGGTCCTGCTCCACTCCGAACCCAAATCTAAGCGTCGCCCAAGGATCTTCGGCCACATATGCTGGGTCATGGAATACGCACGTGAGGAACCAAAGAACCTCCCAAGGGTTTAGTTTGGCATTTGCGGGGGATGCAACGCTTCTGTCGATTTCGGCGATGTGTCGCGGCCCTCCGGCGAGTCCTGCGAGAATGCGAAATCCAAGGAACAGGTTATTGAAAGTGTGAAAGAAGTGGTCACGCGCCTTCCTATTGGCTCCTGACTTTTCGTACACGCGAAGTAGATCCAATTGCTCCAAGGGGAAAAACAGCCTTCTGTCCCCTCGGACAAATTCTTGGGCGAATTCCCTGAGCAAGTCACATTCTTTATTGTAGGCTACGCTTGTGCCCGAGGTCGCCCGATAATAACGATCACTGAAGCGCTGGAATGCCTTCCGAAGGTGAGGGCTGAAGCGTTCTTTGGCGCCCAAATCCCGATACAGCCAAGTTGGAATATGCCCCGTTTCGGTTCCCGAGCGGCAGGGGCTTCCGAGAACGAACTTGCTTGGGAAGATTGGGTAGACTTCGCAGCTGCGCTCAATTGCCAAGCCAGCACCGATAGTGAGGCATTCTCTGGCAACTTTTTCAGCGACCTGGGCCGCTGACATGATTACAGGAGGAGCATCCTCATCGGTTTCAGCCGCGACCTGGCGTGCGAGCATTACAATTGTTACCTTCCCGCGACGGTTTCGAAGTTCTCGCGCCGCTTTAGTGAGATAGGGGGGGACCATCGGTGAGGCAAGCACGTGGATAAGGATTGACCGAGGCCCATCACGAATACAGAGAGTAGGTAGCCACCGGAGGGTGCGTGGAACTATATGCGACCTGATGAGTGCCTTGAAGTCAATAAAAGATGCCTTCGTGCTCGGGGCGAGAGATCGGAGAAGGTTTTGGCAGGTCCTTGTGGGTAGCCCCACTTTCATTATCATAGCTTGTCCTTTAAGGTTAGGGCAGCCTTCGCAAGGTTAGCAAGCGCTTGGAATAATTCTCCCTTTATCTCCTCCCGTTTTGCTTGTCGCTTGATGCTCGCTTCGACGTAATCCGCTTTGTACATCTTTAGCGTTTCTGTGAGCGACTTGATCGTTCCGATGAGTTTTTGTGGCTTCGGAGGTTTTTCCGCTACCAGTTCGGGAAGGCGCGTCTCTATTTCGGCTCTCGCCTCGTCGTAAAGGTACTCGTCGCTCTCGATGAGACGCTGGAATATTGTTACAGCGATCTTTTGTTGGGAGGAATTTAGCTGCCGTTGGAATAGGGGCGATACTTCTCGGATCTGGTCCCGGCTAGAAACCTCTCCGTCTTCAATCCCAGCGATCGTTTTGTCCAGAAGAGAGTGTCTGACGGCGTTAGCCCTCCTCTCGACTGGCGCCCCGTGGTCGTAAAAGCGCGGGAAGGCTAAGACAGACGGCTCAACTATGCTTACCTCGATGGCGAGTACATATGAGTAGATGTCACCTGTGGTGTGTCTGGAATTGAACGAATATATTTTCTCTTTTAAACCTCTCGGCCAGGCCAGCACGTGGATCCTATCCCTCGCAGTTCCCACATTCATCCATGTTTCGTTAGCAATCCTCTCAACCCATTCACTTTTTTCTGAGAATTTAATTCCTGCGTCAAGCTGCGGATACATTTCGGCCAGCGCCTTGCACTGGGCAAGTGGAACCCACTGTTCGCGAGTCATATGAAGGTGGAACATGTATTTCCGGAGGCTTTCGGGGTGTGTATCCTGAATAACATGGGCGGGAACCTCGCCCAATCGAAGTCTGTGCGCCGCGAGAAATCGGCGTTCGCCGTCAACTAATTGGTACTTTCCTGAGGGCCTTCGCCGAACAACAAGCGGGACAAGAATTCCGACTTCGTCTATGGAGGAAACCAGCCTCTCGAAGCTCGCGTCGGTTTGCACGGTCCCACGGGGGTTGTCCGGGCTGGCTTCGATCTCGGAAAGCCTGATGTGCGTGACTCGTCCTGCGAACTCACTGGTATTCATATGCCGTCGCTCCTATTTTCGCCTAAATACCATTATCCACTCCTGTTTCGTTCCAACGCAGCCACGTCGACTCCGGCGAATGTCTGGCACCTCATCAGCAATTAACTCTTCCAAAGACCAGCAGCCGTGGTCCCAGTCAAAGGCCGTTTTGACAATCTCGCTGGTATTGACAATCGAATTCCTGCGTCGAACTTCCCCGACGATTAGCACGGCGATGCCCAGAGGAAGGACAGCTCGGGCAAGGACCTGAGCAAGCGAGCACATCAGGGAGCGAAACTGAATAGGATTGCGTGGAGAGAGGTGGTCCAATGCCCGAAAGTCCTCGACGCCTATGAACCATAATCGCAGCCGATTATCTCTCCCGTAGTCTAGCGCATTCATGTAAGGTGGGCTCGTCAGGGCTAAATTCGCGCATTTCTTATGATCTAGGCTTGAGATATTTTCAGGCGTGAACGCTCTGGGGAGATGTGCATCAATGGAGCTACGCACCTTGAAGGACCTGCGTACCTTCGCGATGAGACGCGGCTCCAAGTCACGGTACTTGTAGAGCTCTGGGTGCCGCTCTCGTGGAAACTTTCGAGTTCGTAGGTAGGGCACGAGATGGCTGGAGGGATACGAAAGGAAGCCCGGCCTCTGATGATGTAGAATTCCGAGCAGATTCGCCAGGATAAACCACTCTTTATTGCGCAACAGGATATCCGCCAGCACCTTAGCCTCAGCGAGGGTACGCCTATGGAAGAATTTACGTACCCAATCGGGCGCGTTCACGCGGTAGTCTCGAAGGCGCGCGTGATTCTTTGCCTGCTTTAGGTAGTGTGTTGTGGCTCGCTCAGCCTGTGCAGCTGACTCCGGTGGAAATATCTTGGCCTGTGTGAGGACCGCCGCGTAAGGATTGATGTCGTTTGCAAGCACACCCCTGCCGCACAGCAAGGACTCGAGGGGCACCACCCCAGATCCCGAAAATGGGTCGAAAACGACGTCCCCCGGTTTGGAAAACTTCCTGACCAGTGTGCTTGCGATTTCTGGCTTGAGCCTGCCAATGTATGGCGCGATCTTGTGAAAGCTGCTGCACGGAAGCTGGTTGTTCGAGAACCAGCCCGGTCTTTGCTCCTCAATGTGAGACCACATCTTCGTCCTGTTCTCAGCACTTGGGTTAATGATCCTTGGTGCTCGACCGAACCAGTGCGCCGCTATCATACGCTGCAAGCTTGCTCAAATCAACACTTGGCCAGAGGCCGGCCTCGCCGTGACCTATCTCGCCATCAACATGGTTCAACGGCGGCTGCGCGATACGTTCCCCACCGAGCTCAGCCCTTACCAAATTATCGGCGCTCCCACCGACCTGCCCGGCGCGGAAGCGCTTAAGGAACTCGATACCTACCAGTCCGAGTGGTGGGCGGTGGATTTGGTGGGCGCGCGCCCGGCGCGTGACCGCAAGAAGGGCGCGGACTCGGGTCTGGACGGCTACATTTATTTCATCGACGATAACAGCGGCGTCGCAAAGAAAGTGGTGGTGCAGGTGAAGAGCGGACACGTTGGGGTAAATCTTGTGCGTGACTTGAAAGGCGTTATCGAGCGCGAGAAGGCCGCTATCGGCGCCCTAATCACCTTGCGGGAGCCCACCGCTCCCATGCTCACTGAAGCGGCTTCGGCAGGTTTCTACAAATCCGAGAATTTCCCCGACCAATATCCCCGCCTGCAAATCCTGACCATGGCCGAATTGCTGGCCGGAAAACAACTCCGCTACCCCCGCCTGCGCTGCTGGGCGATTATTAATTCGGCGTCACGCTTGCTGGTCAGTAGAAACGATGACACAAATGGCGGAATCTGCGCGGCAATTCGGGCGATCAAATCATTGCCAATCACTCCGGGGCCGCTGGGCATTTCCGATACAAGACCGACGGCCGACGCCCCGTGGTCAATGGCCATTCGCGCTTCTGATATGCTCGAGATGCAACAGATTTTCACCCGGGTCA
>DASYXZ010000241.1:0-5108 GCA_035934315.1 Terriglobia bacterium
GCGCCCAGTCAGCGGCTTTGCCGGAGGCGCAGCTTGACCGGCTTGATCTGGTGATGGAAGAAATCGTGATGAATGTAATTAATTACGCTTACCCGGAGGGCGGGCGCGGAACCATTGAGGTGGGTTATGCCGTGGATGGCCCGGGGAAACTTTTCGTCCAGGTCTGCGACACGGGCCGGGCATTTGACCCTCTGGCTAAAAATCCCCCCGACCTCCGTCTGGGCCTCGCCGACCGGCCCATTGGCGGACTCGGCATTTTCCTGGTGAAGCAGATCGCCCGCTCCATTAATTACACCAGGGTGGATAACCGCAACGTCCTCACCTTCCGCCTCGAGGCCGAGCCCTGAACAAGAAATAATCCGCATGAGAACGTTATGCTCCCGGTGTTATACAACCCATAGTTGCAAAACTGGTTCTTATCTGCCATAAGTAGTGATGTTTCGCACCGAGGAGCAACCTCATGAAGCTCAACTTTCCATTCCGCTTCGTCATCGCATTCTGCCTGCTGCTTTCGCCTGCATTAGCGGAGGACCCCCAACTCACGATTTACAACCAAAATTTCGCCGTCGTCCGCGTGTTGATTCCATTAAATCTAAAGCCGGGGATGAACCAAATCAAATTCACCGACATCACTGCGCTCCTGGAGCCGGACTCGGTAATCCTTCGAGACCCGAAGGGTGCGCGCACTATCCAAATTATCGAGCAGAATTATCGCGCCGACCCCGTGTCCGAGCAACTTCTTCTCTCGCTGAATGAAGGCAAGACGCTTGACTTCCTCGTGCAGCACGGCGACAAGACGGAAATCGTGCAGGGGAAGATCATCCGCAGCGGCTATGTCCCGCAAGCGTCCCCGTATGGGAATCCCTATTATGGCGGACAAGGCAATCCGGCCTACATTCAGCAAATCATCGAGGTTGACGGCAAGCTGCGCTTCGGACTTCCCGGCACTCCGCTCTTCCCGGCTCTCGCCGACGACACGATTCTGAAGCCGACATTGAACTGGCTTCTGGAATCGGACAAGCCCGGTGCAATGACCGCCGAGTTCAGCTACGTGACGGGCGGAATGACATGGAATGCCGATTACAATGTTATCGCGCCCGAGAAGGGCGACGTGGTGGATATAATTGGCTGGGTAACCATCCATAATCAAACCGGAAAAACGTTCGATAACGCTCAAATCAAGTTGATGGCAGGCGATGTGAGCAAGATTCAGCCGCAGAATGGCCCTGGCGCAGTGACACAATGGATGGCAATGGGAGTCGCTGGGGGCATGGTAGGCGCGTCGCAAGTTTCTGAGAAGCCTTTTGAAGAATATCATCTGTACGAACTGCACCGCCCCACCACGCTTCACGACCAGGAAACGAAACAAGTGGAGTTCGTGCGCGCTTCCGGAATCAAGGCCGAGCGTTTCTATGTTTACGATGGCATGAAGATCGACGAAAACCAGTACCGCGGTTGGAACATCGATAGCATTCGCCAAAACAGCGAATACGGGACCCAATCAAATCCCGACGTCTGGGTGATGCGTGAGTTCGTCAATTCCGAGGCGAACCATTTGGGGATGCCCCTACCGGCGGGTCGACTTCGATTCTACCGGCAGGACACGGACGGCCAACTGGAATTCACAGGCGAGAATGAGATCAAGCACACGCCACGCGACGAGACGATCCGCGCCTACACGGGCAGCGCCTTTGACATTAAGGGCGAGCGCCGGCGCACCGATTACCGCATCGATACGGGCCGCCGCACGGTGGATGAGTCGTTTGAAATCAAGCTGCGCAACCACAAGAAAGAGCCCGTGGAGGTTCGCGTGGTCGAGCACCTCTATCGCGGTGACACGTGGGAGATCACGCAGAAATCTGACACGTTTCTCAAGAAAGACAGCCAGACCATCGAGTTTCGTGTTCAGGCAGCGCCGGACGTGGAGAAGACGGTCACTTATACCGTCCATTACACATGGTAAGGCGATTTGACAAAATTGCACGCCGTTGCGCGCTCGCCGCTTTTCTCGCGCTGCTGCCGTCACTCCTTCTTGCCGCGACAATCTTACAAGTGGATTCCACCAAGATCAGCACGGCGGCGCAGGATTCAACCGGCGCGGTCTGGGGTATCGCCAATTACGGCATGCCTGGCCTTTACCGGTGGGAGGAGAATTCCTGGCGCCCTGTCACCGGCGAAGGAATTCCCTCCAACGCCGCCCCGACGGCTCTGGCGCGCGGGCCGGATGGAGCTGTCTTTTGCCTTTGGAATAATTCCGGCGAGTCTCACGCGATGACGCGGTATCAGGGAGATTCGTCGCGGCAAATCGCGACCTTCACCGGACACATCGAATACGCGCCCCGCCTTTTTGCTGATCCCAACGGAAACATCTGGATTACAGAAAACGGAAACCAGATCTATCGCGTGACGCCGAAAGGAAAAGCGGAACTTGCCTATACGATACCCGACGACCAGTTTTTGACCGAGACCCAACCTCCGAGAAATGTGCGCGTGGCCGCCGCCGTCGTTTTGGCCACGGCGGACCAGCGCGGCCGAGTGTGGTTTTGGTCGGAGTCTTTGTTCCCTCGTACCGGCCTCGCGACGCTTCGTGGGGTAGTGATTTTCGATGGAGAAAAGTTTCAGCATCATCCTGAACTGGGCCAACCTGCCCCGCCGACCCGGTCGGCCCAAACGGGCCAACTGCCTAAAATGGGGGGAAATCCATACGGGAGGATTTCCGTTATCGCGCCCGCCGACGCGCAGCATATGTGGATGGCGGGTGCGAATGACCAGCTTTATCGAGTTGATATTGACACACTTGAGGCCACTCCCGTCACGGCGCCCGAACCTGGGGCGTTTGAAACTGTGCAGAAGATTTTCCGGATCGGCGACGACACCTTCCTGATTTCCGGAATGCCCGGACAGGCCGTGCCTGATTCGATCGGAGGCGGGCGCTCCGGGGTCCTTTGGCGGCTCGCCAACGGCGAGTGGCAACGCGTGATTAGCGGTCTTGATTTGAACCTTGGAGGCTTTCCGCGCTCGCACCGCCAATGGGTTTCAGCACGGGACGGGCTCTGGCTGGGGGCATTCGGCACCGGTCCCTGCTTCATTCCGGCGCGGGGTGGCGAAACCAGAATCATCGATTGGCGTTACGGCTACCCGTTCGACGGCTCGCAGCGTTTGTTCCAACTCCCCGACGGGCGTCTGCTGATCATCTCACAAAACCAAGGCAGCCTCGCCATAAAGCCGGAGGAATTGCTGGCGGCGTATCAATCGCCCTCCAACGTGCAAACGCTCAATCCTTACCGCGAGCTCTTTCAGGACCCCGGTGGCAACATTTTCGGAGTCCTGGCCACAGCGGACAACGCTTTGAGTGAGTGGAACGGCCAGACCTGGACCAAGTATGCCCTGCCCCAGGTATTTCAAGCCGAGCGGCTGGGGGCCGTCGTGTCCGATTCGCTGGGGAGAATCTGGTTGCTTGCTCCTCCCCCAATGCAAACGGGCGTGGCCATCTTCGACCCCAAGCTCAAAACTTTCCAGACTTTTCCGACATACAATGACGCCCTCCAGGCGCAACTCCCCATCCGGAAAGATTTTCGCCTGGAGAGAATGCTGGTCCAGTTTCCCAGCTTCACGCCGGACGGCAGGATTTGCTATCGCCTCGCCATGAACTTCGTCTGGTATTTCGACGGCGGCCGCTGGCGCCACTTTGAGACGAGCGAAATTACCGGCGCCAACACAGTTTTCCTCAACGGTCCGCCTTTTTTCGACCGGGCGGGAAACCTCGCTATCCACCTTCAAGCGAATACCTGGGAGTATACAGACCAAAAAGGATGGCAGATGATCGATCCCGAGCGCGGTTTGGGCACAGAGCAGGAGTTGAGACGCCCGCCAATCGTTCCCATGCCGCCCGGCTGTGCGGTGGAACATCCGGAATCCGTCGTCCTGGACAGGCTCGGGATTTATTGGCTCACCTCGCAGGGCCAGCTTTATCGGGCCATTCAGGGAATGTGCTCGCCACAGTTCCCACGCGATGAGCATCAACCTTTCATCGACTCGCGAAAACTGACGAAAGCCTTGATCGACCCCAAAGGCAACGCATTCCTGGTGACTGCATTTGCTCCCAACCAAATTGAATACGTTATTGTGAAGGCGCGGCCGCCGCTGCCCCAAACCACGCTTCACGCGTCCACTGACGCCTCAGGAATCACCACTCTGAACTTTTCCTCCACTACGAAGGACGCCCTCTCCTTCACTTGGAGAATGGACGGCGGGCCGTGGAGCGCGCCCACGAAGAACAATGAAACCGCGGTGGAAGACCTGCCCGGAGGCAAACATAGGATTGAAGCAGCCGCAGTTGACCAGCGATTGCAGATCGATCCAACGCCCGCAGTGGCGGTAATCGATATCCCTGCGCCTAGCGAAACACAGATTACGGCCCTAATCCAGAAACTCTCGGATCCCGATTTCGAAGTGAGAGAGAAAGCCGTCGCCGCTCTGGTTCGCCAGCCGGACGCCGCGCTTCCTTTGCTTCGCTCGACGCGTGAGAAGGCTGCGCCTGACCAACAATGGTGGATAGACGCCGCGGTTCAAGAGATTGAAGAATCCCTTTCAAAGATCAAGAAACCTTGATAGATGTTGTTTGGCAGGCTCTGTGCAACCGCAGGGCAGAGGCCTAATCCCCCTGGTGATTCCATAAATTCAAACAACGGAGTATTCAAGGATTGGACTTTTTTGAACCGAAAGGCTCCAGAAGACCGGCCTGCACGGCGCGTAGGGCTTCGGGATAAGCCGCGGCCGTCAAAAAGGCGGCGCGATACTGCGCCAGAGCGGCGTCGCGCTTTCCTTTCAAATCATAAATCCTGCCCAGGTAGATATGCGACCACGTAGCGATGTGCAGGTCGTGAGTGGCATCGAGGGCTTTCTGGAAATTTTCCTGGGCGAGATCAGGCTTGCGAGTATACGTGTACGCGGCCGCAAGTCCGTATAGGGCGCGATCGCTTTTGGGATTTATTTTTTCAAGAACAGTTTGGAACGCGGTTTTCGCTTCATCGTAATGTCCCAGATAGATAAAATTATCCGCCTGGTCCAGCAAGCGTTGCTCCTCGGTCTCGGTAGAAGCTTTTTTG
>DASYXZ010000242.1:0-2455 GCA_035934315.1 Terriglobia bacterium
CCCGGATGCCATGGCGCGCGAGGAATTTCGCAAAGCTCCGGATAAACATCGCGAGCAGGGGATCGATCCGGAGCCGCCGGAAAGCCCGCCGCCGGACTCGACGGAAGAAGTCTTCCAGGCTTATTCGGAGGCTTACGCCAAGTGGGGAAAAAATTGGACGGCGTTCGTGAGCCGTTTCAAGAAAACCACCGACGTCGAACACGACCAGGTGATTGAGCTGGGCGGGCTTCACATTCTGGGGACGGAGCGCCATGAGGCTCGCCGCATTGACAACCAGTTGCGCGGACGCGCCGGCCGCCAGGGTGATCCGGGTTCGTCGCGTTTCTACCTTTCGCTTGAAGACGACTTGCTTCGGATTTTCGCCGGCGAGCGAATCTCAAAAATCATGCACAAACTGGGGATGGAGGAAGGCGTCCCGATCGAATCAAAGCTGATCTCGAAGCGCATTCAGGCGGCCCAAAAGGCAGTGGAGGCGCAAAACTTCGAGTCGCGCAAACACCTGCTGGAATACGACGATGTGATGAACAAGCAGCGCGAGACCATCTACGGACGGCGGCGCGAATTGCTGGAAGGCAATGAACAAAAAGATTACGTGCTCGATGCGGCGGACCGCATTGTCCTGTGGCTGATTGAGACCTACTGCCCCAAGAACCAGAATGCCGACGAGTGGAATCAGGACGCTCTGCGAACCGAGTTCTGGGCCCGCTTCGGTCTGGACCTGAAGAAACTCGATCTGAATTTCGACCAGAGAAATCTGGACCAGCTTACCGATCAACTAAAACAGATTGTCCGCAAGCGGTACGACGAGCGCGAGGCCTTGTGGAGCGCGGAACGGATGCGGGCCCACGAACGCATGATCATGCTGCAGGTGGTGGACTCCCAATGGAAAGACCACTTGCTGGCCATGGACCACTTGAAAGAGGGCATCGGCTTGCGCGGCTACGGCCAGCGTGATCCGCTGGTGGAATACAAGCGCGAATCCTACGACATGTTTGAAGCGTTGATGGATCGCATTGAGGACGAGACGCTCCGCTTCCTCTTCCTGATGAGGACTCCGGAGGAAGAGGAGGAAATGATCCGCCAGTACCAGAAGCGCAAACGCCGCGAGCAGCAGGAAATGAGGATGGTGGGTGGCAATGCCGGGGTGGCGGAAAAACCCCAGCAGGTCATCCGGCGTGAAAAGATTGGGCGCAACGATCCTTGCCCGTGCGGGAGTGGCAAGAAATATAAAAAATGCCACGGGGCCGCAGGACCGCCGGGCGGCGGGAGCGCGGGCGGAAGCGGCGCCAACAATCGGCCTGCCACGGAGGCGTGAAGAAAAGTTAAAAGGTAAATGTTAAAGGGTGAAGGTGAAATTGCAAGGCATCAGTGGCAATTTGCCGATATCCATTATTCATCCTTCAAACTCCTTGCTTTTTTCCAACGGCAATCCTTCATTCTTTCTTCCCGCCGTTCTTACTTTTCTTCCTTACTTCAATCTTTACGCTATCCTTTCGAGGGGCGTTTCACTTCGACACTTAAAAGTTTTTCATTATCGAGGTAAAAAATCACACCTTCACACAACCCAATTTCCCCGCCAATCTCATTCAGTTCATACCGGGCGCAAGCGTGAAGCGCCGCCGCTTCAATCATGCCGCCGTGAGATACCACCAGCGCCCGGCCTTCTTCCGGAAGCTTGCGGGCAATCCTTTTTATCGCGCCGACTAATGTTTCACCTTGCAAGCGTAAATAATTAAGCGCCTCGGGAATCTCGAAGCACGCGGCCAGCGGAGTGATCCCGCGTTCTTTCGCCAGCTTTAAAACCTCCGCATCAAATGGTTCCCAGGGATTGACTGCGTTAAAAGCTTCGTCCACTTCATAGCGATCGAAACCGAAAGCCTCCATCGTTTCGCGGGCGCGTTCCCTGGGGCTGGAGATGCTGAGGTCGTAGTGCGGGGAAAGCAAGATTCCGGCGCGGCGGGCCAGTTCCCGCCCTTCTTTGCTCAGGCCCTTGCCCTCGCCGCGCTTGCTGTGCCGGAAGATATCAACGTATTTCATTCTGATGGCTGTGCGCAGGCGCCTCGCTTAGTGGAGGAGTAGCGGGCGGGCGATTGACAAATGCCTGGAGACGGTCCCAATATTTTTCGCCTCCGCTGGTGAAAATGGAATCGTGTTCACCGCCTTCGACAGGTAAAAATGATTTGGGTTCGGGCGCCGCGTCAAAAAGCCTCTGCCCCATGGAAAACGGAACCACCGGGTCGCGCGTCCCGTGAATCACAAGAACGGGAGCGCAAACGCGCGCAATCTTCGCCAGAGAATCAAACCGGCTGCGGGGCAGATGCTCGATGAATGGAACATGGAACATTCGCCGGGCCATGTCTCCCGTGTTGGTGAAAGAGCTCTCAACGATCAGGCCGCCACATTCGCGCCGCGCGGCCAGGTCTATGGCCACGGCCCCGCCCAGGGAATGTCCGTA
>DASYXZ010000280.1:0-8017 GCA_035934315.1 Terriglobia bacterium
TGTTGTTGTGGAGGGTGCAGGAACCTGCGTCTGCTGCGGCGAATTTGCTGTGGCCGCCGAGCTTGGAGCCGCGACTGCGCTGCGAGCCGCGCTCAATGCCGCAGTAGCTGCGAACAGGAACAGAAGCGCAAGCGCCGCAAGAAATTTCGAGATGCTGGATGCAGTCATCATTTTCCTCCGCTGGGCGAAGTGTGGCGGGCCCGCTCAAACTTCCGCGGGATTATGCTCCCAGCCGTCGGCTCCCACAAGCGCTATCGTTAATCGTGTAGTGACTCAGCTTCCGGTTACCGCGTTTACCAGGAATCGGGTTCGATGGCTGGCAAACCCCGCTTCCTGGGAATTGTCTGTAAACCGCGGCAAGGCACATGAACGACGCCATGTAGAATTACTTCCTGCATTGGCTATCGCTCCGAGCAGGGTGCCGTGGTATCTTGGCCGGGAAAAAGACTATGTCCATTTCAGAACCCAAGTCTGATGGCCCGAACACTCCACGGAAGGGGCACGACCAACCGGCAGCCACTTCGGTACATGGCTGGCGGTATCACCACATCGGCATCCCGACTGATGTTCCACGACCCGGCGAATATTATCTGGAACAATTCAAGATGTACGTCTCCGCGTTTGAGACGAGTCCTTGTGGCATTCAATGGATGCGCTTCGAGCCCGATAGCCCACTGCACGCCTTGATTAAGTCAGTCCCTCACGTAGCGTTTGAAGTAGACGACCTTCAGGCCGCGATTGAGGGAAAAGAAATTCTCATTGCCCCGAATTCGCCCTCGGAAGGCGTTACGGTGGCGATGATCCTCGATAACGGCGCTCCGGTTGAGCTCCTAGAATTTCGGCGTGATCTGAGTAGCGGCCCAAGGTGTTGAGACTGTCGGCGGAACGCCGGACGTCACGCAATAGATTTGTTCGCCAAGGTTGAGATCCGGCAAGTTGATCCGAATTTATCCGCCAAAATGCGATTGTGTTTATCGGTTGACTTCCACTTGCCCGATTCGTCGGATAATCGGAAACAAACCTACTACGTCGATCCGAGTCACTACCCGTTATTGATGGGCATCGCTTTCGCCCACGCCGCCGTCTAATGGGGCAACGAGAGATGAAACGGCTCCTCCTCATTTTCGCTTCTGCGTGGCTGGCGTTCGCCGTCAGCGCGGCCCGCCCAGTGACGTTTTCGCAAAGTGTGCCCGCCACGCAAGCGCAGTCACGCGATACATCCGTGCCTTCGGCCGGGAACTCCTCTACTTCAACCGTCGCGCTGGCTGGCAAGCGTCTTTCGTTTGAACAGATGCTTCCCGCGCTGCCCCGGCGAGTGGCGTCCAAATCAGGGACACCGGGCGACATGGTGAATCTGCTGATCGTCGGCTCGAAAGAGCAAGTCGCTGACGCGTTCGCGGTCGCTGGCTGGATCCAGCCAGATAAGACCGCGCAGGACGCGATCGTCCACGCCATTCAGGAAACCATGGCCCACAAGGCGTACGCCGAAATGCCCATGAGCCAACTCTATCTTTTCGACCGCCCGCAGGATTTCGGATTCGTCGATGGCATGCCCATCCAAGTTGTCGCTGAGCGAAATCATTTTCGCGTGTGGCGGACGCCGTGGCTCGATTCCCAGGGACGCTCTGTGTGGGCAGGCGCGGGCACGCACGACGTGGGCATCGAGAAAGATCAATCCGGCACGCTGACTCACCTCATTGACCCGAACGTGGATACCGAGCGCGATTACATTGTTCAGACGCTCCAAGACGCGGGCAAGGTCGCCACAACGGAATACATCACGCCCGCTGATCCTGTCCGTCAGGCAGTCACGGCGACCGGCGACGCCTATCATTCCGACGGCCGCATCCTCGTAATTTTTCTTAAGTAGCGGCCGCAGCGCGCTTCGGACCCAAGCTGGCGTGGAAACCGCAATCGCATCTTTGAACTTAGCGCCGACGAGCGTACGCTTAAGGCGGAGCAGCAAGGTGTATGCAACAAGACGAAAGAACAAGCTGAAGGAACAGCTGAATGAACTGGTAAATGACCAGGTACCTCTTTGGGCGCGTCCCCGAACCTACTCTGGCCGGGATTTCACGATGCGGCTAGCATAGGGGAAGGCGGTTCCGAGGAAGAATCATGAGACATACCATGAGATGCGCGAATATTGCAGCACTGCTAATTCTTGTGCCGGGAACTTCCTGCGCGGGATTCGCAGCCGCGCCTCAATCGAGCCAGCAGTCCAGCCAATCCGTCGCCGAAGCCGCGCGCAAAGCGCAGCAAAAGGAGAAGGAAGCGCCCAAGGCGAAAACTGTCTGGACAAATGACAACATTCCGAATACGCCGGGAGGAGTCAGCGTTGTGGGACAGCCCGCGCCTTCGTCTTCCTCAGCCGAGGCAACTTCCACCGAGCCTGCTGCAGGCTCCGCGAATGCCAAAGCGCCGACAGACGCGGACAAGGAAAAATTGGCCGCCGAACGCGCCAAGACCCTAAGCGATCTCGAAAACGCCAGGAAGCAACTCGACAGTGTCAAAACCGATCTTGATATTGCCCAGCGCGAATACAATCTCGACGCCGCGCAGCTTTACAGCACTCCGGACTATTCCAAGGACCAGCAGGGTCAGGCGAAAGTCGACGCGGAAAAGTCCGCCATCGCCACCAAGCAGCAAGCCGTCGACGCGGCACAAAAGAAAGTGGACGACCTCGTGAAACTCCTGAAATCTCTCGGCGGGGAAGAGAAGCCTGCGGCACCACCAGCCCCCGCGCCCGCCGCCTCGTCGCTGAAACCCTAGGCCACTTCCTCGCTTACTGTGCTCTGGACGTGGCAGACAAAGGGCGGAGTCTTCTCTTGCGCCCGTTCGGCGAGCCCGCGGCCCCGTCCCAAGAAACGCATTGCAATCGCCCCACAACATATAGCGCACCTTTGCTCTTGACACACTAGGCCGCACCGCGCAAAATCCCATTCCAGATTTTTCTGGAAGTGAATGGATGCTGGCAGCGCGAGCCGCTCAGCGCCGAAATGGCCTTAGTCAGCGCACGGCTTCAGTTCATCCTGAGGAACGAAGGGCCGCGCCGAAAACGAGGTGCGTATGGTATTTCTGCCGGGCCGCACTGTGCAGTGCGTAAATCCAGAGTGCGCCGCGCGCGGCCATTGGCTCCGCGTCGAAATGGCGCCGGTCGAGCGCTGCTCGAATTGCAATTCCCCGCTTCACAACGTGCCGCCGCCGCTGCCCACGCGCTTCCGGATGCGCCCCAGGCCGCTTGTCAGTTATCGACCACGCGTGCGCTGACCGTCGCGTGCCTTAGCCAGGTCATGTTCCGCGCACTGAGCGGGCGTGGTAGCGCAGACCGACCTGCATCACGCGGGGCGGCTGAGAATTTGCATCCGCGGTGTTCGACCCGCGCGTGAAAATTGCGCCGTGGAGCGCGCCGGGAAATAAGTCAACGAGGTTTGGTTGCGGCCACATCGTCCCCGCAGCCGTCTTGCGCCGTGGAGCGTTCGCCAACGCGCGCAAAATAAAAAAGGCCCCGAAAAAAATCGGGGCCTTTTTTCGTCTTTTGAGCTGTTTTCTCTCGGACTAGAAGGAGTACAGCAGTCCGAACTGCATGATGCGGGGATTGGTCAGCAGGCGCTGGTAGTCTCCGAAAGCACCTTGATGGTCGATCCCGAGCTGCAAGCTCTGCACGTCAAACCGCTTTATATTGAAAACATTGAACATGTCAGCAGTAAGCCGCAGCGAATGATTCTCGTTGTACGGCATCTTCCAAGTTTTGTTGAGCTCCATGTCCGTGTTAAGGACACCATCACCACGGAACGGATTTCGCGACCCGGATTCTCCAGGCAGCGGCACGCTGACGTCGTTGAAGGCCGCTGCCGGATTCTTGAAAATGTTGTAAGTCAGAGTTCCACCCTGATCCCGCACATTGAAGTGGCCACCGCTGATTCGGTTTGCAGCACTGGCAAGACCGGTGAGCTGCCAGTTTGTTGGGAAGCAGAAACATGTCGCGGCGCTGACCGGAAATCCACTGGACCAGCGCGTGATGCCGGAAAGCTGCCAGCCTCCGATGACGGCATCGAGCCCCTTGCCGATATGGCTCGCGAGCGGCCGACCTTCTCCGAACGGAAGACTCCAAACCCACTGGGCGTTGATCTGGTGGCGCAAGTCGAAATCGGACGGGCCGCTGAGCTGATTACCCATCCAGGGATTAACAACGTTGCCGCTGAGCGCGTTCCACTCGCCAACGCTTTCGGCATCCGAAGCGAGGTCGAATGAGGTTGAGTAGGTGTAGTTGACGTTGAACTGGAGACCCTGCGACATCTGCTTCCTGAGTGTCACTTGCATCGCATTGTACGTGGAGAAGGACTGAGAGCGCCATGCGAAGAGAGACGAGAACTGATTGTCAAACCAAGTGTACTGCCCGGTTTTCGCGAAGTAGCTGGAACTGGTGTTCAGACTGGGAATCCCAGCCACGTCGAAGAAATCGAGCGCCGAAGTTTCGTTATTTGCCGTGCAAAGGTAGGTCTGATAGATCGCGGTAACGGGATCCGTGGTCGGACTAATTTGGAACCCGGCTTGCGTTGCGGGATTGAAGCCGCATTGCTGGTTGGCAACCGTGTTAGAAATTAAGGCTCCAGCATTGTACTGGTCGCCGCTAGCCACGGGACTGAACAGATTCTGCCAATAAGCAGCCGTGGGTCCGATGGACGCCGAGGTCACGGTAGCCGGATCAGTTCCGTTTCCGCCGTTTGCTCTTCCCAACGTGGCCATGACCTTCGCCGCCTGGTAATAGGTAATTTTCGAAGCAGGATCCGTCAGGTTGAGGGGTTGGGCCAAATCGCTCTGCACGAGGAGTCTGTGCCCCAAGCGACCGATGTAAGCTACCTCAACGCTCATATTGTGGGGCAGTTCTCGCGCCACCGAGAAATCGAGGGCGTAAGAATAGGGAGTCTTGAGCGAACTGTCCAAACCCCAGCAAATACAAAAATTCCCCGGCGGAAAGGTTGTCGGGAAGCCGGCCGCAGGCGCGGGAGTAAAAATCACTGTGCCATTGTTATCCTTTGTCGGGATATTGTTGACGGCGGAAGTAAGGGGCTGGCCGGAAATCGGCTGCCAGCGAGGTGACGATTGCGCCGACTCCACCTGTGCGGGATTCGAGAGGTTCGTGGCAAGGCCGAACTCGCCACCGCTCTGGTCAAAGGTGAGGATCATGCTCTGGCCAAAATGATCGTAGTACATGCCGAATCCAGCGCGGATTGCGGTCTTGTCGTCACCCACGATGCGTTTCAGCCAGTCCGCGCTAGGCTCAGGCGACCAAGCCAAGGAAAGGCGAGGGGCGAAATTGTGACCGGTCGGCCACCAGTCCGGCCGGTGATTGGACCTTCCCGCGACGTCAAAAGTGATGTTGGGGAATTGATTTGCAGGTACTCCGTTCGCCATGCCGGCTCCGCGCTCGGCAAACCAAGCCCCTAGATCAAATGACGGCGCTACTTGCTGTCCGTTGGTTTCCCACGGCGCGGAAATCTGTTCGTAACGCAGGCCATAGGTGAAGGTCAAATTGGGCCTAATTTTGTAGGAATCGTTGAAATAAAGCTCGGATTCGTGAAGGGCGAAATTCCGCTGCACTGGCGTCCCTTGAGCCAGGGCACTTGCCGATCCATCCGAATTAACATGGTTATTGTATTGTGCGTTCACTTCCGTAACCATTCCGAGCAGTCCGATCAGCGGGAAGTCGTATCCGGTGTTGAAGCCGGAATCGACCGCCGGGAAACAGTTCGGGCCCGGACATGCAAAGTTTGGACTAAACGGGCTTGCGCGATTCGCAAATCCACCAACGTTGAGCCAGGCGGCGTTCGTGCTGCCACTGCTGAAAGCACTGGTTGTGCTCGCCGATGCGTTACGAACCAGAGTGATATTCGTCCCGAACGAGAATGTGTGGTTCCCCTTGGTCCAGGACAAATCGTCGGTGATGTTGCTGACGGGGAAATTAAAGCCCGTTCCGTAGTTTCCTTCATCCTGGGAAAGCTGACGGACGCCGTTGAAGGGAAGGAACGAGTCTCCCGCGTTTACGACGCTCTGCCTTGTGTAGCCAAAGCGAAAATTGTTTATCAACGTAGGCCGCAGAACATTCGTGTAGCCGAGCACGAAACCTTTGCTGAAATTCGAATCGCTAGTTGTCGGGGTCCCTCCGGGCAGGAGAGGCGTGCCCGGGGTAAGGGCGTATTCGCCGCTTCCGCGCCAGAAAAGCGTCTGGCTACCGCTAGAGTTGAGTTTGTAGTCTATTCGGGCGATGGCGATATCCTGACGGATATGCTGGGAGGCCCCGAAACGGAAGCCGTCGAAGTTCAAGTTCAAGCCGTCGCCTTCCGTGGTGTCGTTGGGGACAACGGCCTTATTCGCATAATAGGACTGGAAGTAAGCCAGGGAAGAAGGACTAGGCCCAATTCCCAAGGGATCCATCGCCTTCAGTTGAGCAGGACCCAGAGCGTAATTGCCTGACGCTGGCGTGAATGACGTGCCGTCCGCGCCGATCACTGCCGGGGGATTGACACAGGCAGGATTGGGCACAGAGTTCCCACCGACCGTCACCTGGGCGCACGGGTACTGAACAATTCCATTGGCCAGCGTTGGTGAAGGAATGGATCGCCCAACACTGGCTGCCTCGGCTTGGCGATGCCCTTCAAAGTTAGCGAAGAAGAACAGACGGTCGTGCTTGATCGGTCCACCGAACGTTCCGCCGTAAATGTTGCGGACCAGGTGCAAAGGCTTGTTCGGCTGGCCGGCGGCTTGTTCCGATGTCTTGTTGAAAAAATCATTGGCCTCGCCGAAGGAGCTGCGGTTGAACTCGTAAGCCGAGCCGTGGAACTTGTTGGTTCCCCCGCGCGTCACGAGTGCCTCCTGTGCGCCCTCCGAGCGGCCCTGGTCAGCGCCAAAATTGGACGTGGTGACACGGAATTCCTCGACAGAAGCCACGGTGACAGGAACAACCGTGGCGAATGGGGCCCCATTTCCCTGATCGTTTACGTCCACTCCATCCAGGGTGATGTTGTTCTGGTCGCTGCGTGCGCCGTTCACGGATCCGCTGCGGGTGTCGTTCGACGCCATGTCTCCACGATTCGAGGTGAAGACCACGCCCGGCTGAAGAGTCAGAAGCTGGGTGACATCGCGAGCATCGAGCGGCAGGTTGTCGATCTGGTCGGCAGTCATCGTAGTACCCTGGCTGGCGTCGGTTGTGTTGAGCAGCGGCGCTTGCTCGGTGACGGTTACGGTTTGCGTGGCCGCGCCAATCTTCATCTTCACGTTTATCGTGGCCGGCGAGTTGACGAGTAACTGAAATCCCTTTTGCTCGTATTTGGAGAAACCAGCGGCGTCCACTTCGATGCGATAATGACCGGGCAGCACTTCCGCGAACACGTAGCTCCCTTGTTCATTTGTTGCCGTCGTGCGTTCGAGGTTCGTGTCAATATTAACCAGATGCACGGTGGCGTTAGGGATTACCGAGTTGCTCGGGTCGGTGACGGCGCCGCGAAGGGACGTGGTCGCCTGACCCCAAGCAGTGCCGCTCGAAATGAAGAAGGCGGCGCAGAAAATCGCCAACACGAAAAGTAAGGAAGCTCGCTTCACAGTCCACCCCCGCAATTTATTTGGATCATGTATGCGGATACACGGGCCGCGACCGCGAACCCGGGTCGCCAACTCCGTGCACCTTGATAAGAAGACCTCTAGGATATTTCCCCCGGGTTACGCAACTCCAAAGAGCTACACCAAGTAATTGCCGTACAATTTTGCAAGCGGTGTACCACAGTTTGGTTTTTCATTCAACGAAAAGTTAAGGCGCAGAGAATGAACATATTGATTGAGCATGCCTCAGACAGTCACTCTTGCGCGCCTGCCCGGAATCTACTCAAAACTGTATTTCCCTCCATAAAGTGGAATTTGGATCTAACGAAAAAAGAGCGTTTTGCGTTTCAGTCGGCCACGGGAATTTCAAGGCCGCGAAAAAAAGCGGCCGGTGGGGGTTCCGGCCGCTGTGGGCATG
>DASYXZ010000284.1:0-9394 GCA_035934315.1 Terriglobia bacterium
TGCCGGTTATGACGAAACGCTGGCTGACGTCAACGCGGAAAATTACACAGCCGCTCTCGCCACCGCGAACGATCTGCTGAACCACGGCTACCGCACCGCTGAACTTGCCGAGCTCGCCGCCACCGCTTACCGGAAAAGTGGCCGCACGCAGGAAGCGTATAATGCGTTGCGGCTTGCCGCTCATCTCAATCCCAAGAATGAAGACGCTTACATTGAATTGTGCGAAATGGCTCTGGACAAGGACGATTATGACCTGGGACTCCAAATCGCCAACATTGGGATTTCTAATTTACCCGCGTCAGGACACCTGTATTTGCAGCGCGGCGTGATGCGTGCAATGAAAGGACAATTTGGCGAGGCGGAAAAAGATTTTACCCGCGCGTCCGAATTAGATCCGAGCGAAGTTCTGCCCGACGTAGCTCTCGGCCTGGTGGCCATGCAGACCGGTAATCTGGACGGCGCGGTGCGGAACCTCCGCCGGGCGGTGGCGCGGCATCCTGACAATTATCTGGCTCAATACTGGTTCAGCAAGGCACTGGAACACGCGGGCGCAGCGCCGGGCACAAAAGAGGGCGCAGAAGTCCTGAGCGCCCTCGAAGAATCCGTTCGGTTGAATCCAAATTTCTGGCACTCGCGCGCTGACCTCGGAAAAACCCTTCTGGATAACGGCAAGGTGGATCCCGCCATAGTTCAGTTGCAAAAGGCGGCTGATCTTAATCCCACTGCGACCGGCCCGCTCTATCTCCTCGCCCAGGCATACCGCCGCAAAGGTGATAACGCCCGCGCTCGCCAGTTGGTGGCGCGTGTCAGTACCATGCAGGCGGATGACCGGGATGCGCTGGCGAAAACCACTTTGAAAAATATAGGCAGAGAGGGCACAACCGCTTCACCCGCCGGCCAGGTGAAACCCTAGCTGGCTCAAGCAGAAGCGTCATGACGAAATTTTGCCAGGGTGATCATTTGAGGAGGGACGATCGACTATGACCAAAATAATGAGTGTGCGGAGTTGGGCTGTTGGCCTCGCCATCGCGGCCGCAATTTGGGTGTCTCATGCCGGCGTGTTCTACGCCGGAAAGGCGGCTCAAGCAAATAATCCAACATCTGCGGCACGGATTGGCGAGATCCCGCTGAAGCAGATCACGATTGACGACAAGTTTTGGTCGCCGCGCCTGGAGGTGAATCGCACCAAGACTCTCGACCATGTTTACAAGGAGCTTGAGGCGACGGGGTGCATCCGCAACTTCGATATTGCGGCCGGGAAGACAACGGGGAAATTCGGCGGACCCTGGTGGGCGGACTCCGACGTTTACAAATGGATTGAAGGCGCATCTTATGTGCTCGGCAACCATCCCAACCCGCAGTTGCAGCGCAGGGTGGATGACCTGATTTCGAAAATTGCCGCCGCTCAGCAGCCCGACGGCTATCTGAACACTCACGTTCAAATCGAAGAGCCAGACATGCGCTTCAGGGATCTTGCTTTTTTTCACGAGGACTTCAGCTCCGGCCACCTGATTGAGGCCGCGGTGGCGAATTACGAGGCGACGGGCGACACCAAATTATTGAACGTGGCCAAGCGGCTTTCCGATTGTTTTTACGCAACCTTCGGCCCTGGAAAACGCCACGGGATTTCCGGCCACGAAGGGATTGAGCTGGCGTGGGTGCGCCTCTATCGCGCGACGGGAGACAAGCGCTATTTGGAGCTGGCCGAGTCTTACCTCAACGATCGCGGCGAAAAACCCTCGCTCTTCGAGGTGGAATATAACAAGCTGCCCGCTAACCGCACGGTGCTGTGGCGCGCCGGCCGGCCCATCAACTTGCGCGCGCCGCAGGACCGCCTGTTCCTGCTTCATCCCCCGACTTTTGACACCAGCTATTCACAGGACAATCTGCCGGTGCGCGAGCAGAGCGTCGCCGTGGGGCACGCGGTGCGCGCCATGTTTCTCTATTCCGGCATGGCCGACGTCGCCTATGAGACCGGCGACCAGGGTCTGATCGCGGCTTTGTATCGCCTTTGGGAAAGCGTGACGCTGAAGCGCATGTACGTCACGGGCGGCATTGGACCTTCGGCTCGCAACGAAGGGTTTACCGATGACTATGATTTGCCCAATGAAAATGCATATCAGGAAACTTGTGCCTCAGCGGGAATGGTTCTGTGGAACTTCCGGATGTTCAAGCTGACCGGCGACGGCCAATATATTGACCAACTTGAACTGTCCCTTTACAACGCCGTTCTGGCCGGCGTCTCGCTGGAAGGGAACACGTTCTGCTACGCCACGCCGCTCGCCTGCGATACAAGTTTCAAGCGCCAACCCTGGTTCGAGGTCCCTTGTTGCCCGACCACCGCGGCGCGTTTTTTCCCCTCCATCGGGCGGTACGCCTACAACCAGTCCGCCGACGGCATATGGGTGAACCTCTACATCGGAGGCCAGGCCAGCGCCACGCTCGCCAATGGAAAAAAGATCACGGTGCGCCAAACCACTAATTATCCGTGGGATGGGCGCGTCAAGCTGCAGGTCTCCGGCGAAACCCCGCAGGGATTGACACTCCACCTGCGCCTGCCCGGCTGGGCGAACGGCACGACCATCACGCTGAACGGGAAGAAAATCAACCCGCCGATTTCAAAAGGTTATGCCCACATCAACCGGAAATGGATGGCGAGCGATGTGGTGGAACTTTCAATGCCGATGAGGATTGAGAAAATCGAAGCCAATCCCAACGTCTTGCAATCGCGCGGCAAAATTGCATTGCGCCGCGGGCCGCTCATCTACTGCCTGGAGCAGCCGGACAATAAGACCGATCTCGACCGCATCGCCCTGCCGCTCACGGCGAACCTGGCGGCGCATTTCGAACCTGAAGTTTTGGGAGGCGTCACCGTGATCACCGGTGAGGGACGCACGCAGGATTCGAGCGACTGGACCGATCAGCTCTACCGGCCCGTGCGCGCTGCGGGTGGCGCAGCCGTCCCCATTAAAGCAATTCCGTATTGCGTTTGGGGCAATCGCGGGCAGAAAAAAATGAAAGTATGGATCGATACGGGTGGAGAATAAGAGGGCGGGCAGCGCGGAGAAGGCGTGAAGTTATAACTACTATAGTAACACTATATTTAATTATAGCTGGCTTCCTTAAAAACCGTGGCCGGGTCAAAATAGGAGGGAATTATCAACAACATACCGGCTTTGAACTCTGTGACGAACGAAATTCGAGTTCAACCGATTTAACCGCAGAGCGCACACAGAAGGCGTAGACAAATACTTTCGTGATCTCTGTGTTGAAGCCTTCACTGAACTTAAGATGTTGGACAGTTCTTGCTCAAGGGCGCCAACGCAAGGAACCAAAATATGGCGGAGAGAGAGCTTCGAACTAGAGGCGTTTAGGAGGCGTGAGCGGAGCGGGAGCCTTCTGCCAAAATCCTGAGCAAAGCCGAAGGGCCGAGTGGGGAACTCAAAGGAAATTTACGCTGCCAACCCTGCAAGGCATGGCGGAGAGAGAGGGTTTCGAACCCCCGAGCACCTTTCAGCGCCAACGGTTTTCAAGGCCGCCGGTTTCAGCCTTCCTGCCTTGGGAACCGCGCCCGCCGCAACGGCTCGGCCTCGGTGAAAATCAGGCGGCGGCGGAAAGCAATCGGGCTGTCGCGCAGGAAAACCGGCTTCGCGAATTCCATGTAGTCGGGAAAATGTGGTGTTTGGAGAAACCGGTGGGGGTCATCGGCCCAAGCCGGGATGTTCAGCCCCCAGCGCCTGGCAAGATGCTCGCCGACAGCCCCGACATACGCATCCTGGAACGCCGCCCCTGTAAGCCCCGGCTCTTCGACAATCATGCGCTGCCGCTCCGCAGGACCGCTCAGGTAGAACTCGTCGAGGAATTCTTTGATAGCATCCATTCCACTTTCACCGCCGATGATGCGGTCCACCGCTTCCTTAAGGCTAGTGGGGCGCATTGATTTGCCTCGCGATGCTCTGAATCTGCACAACCTTCTCAGGAGTGACCTGCTCTTCAGGGTAATAGTGCTTGATGAGTTGCAGGAATCCCTCTGTTGTCGTAATGCCAAGCCGCTGACCGAGCTGCACAATGTCGGGCATGTCATCCGTCCGGAAAGCGAGAAGCCTCATCGCCAGCAGGTATTCAGGGGTTGCCGTAAGCACACGGAGCCCAAACTGGCCCTCCGAGGGGTAGGTTTTGAACATCTCAAAATCTTTGTGCCTGGAAAGGTAACTGGTGCCCTGCTCGTTCAGCCAGTTTGGCGGAAGCCCCAATTCGGCCCCGACTTCCTCTTGGGCTTTCACCACCTGCCCATGGCCCTGGGTAATCATAGCATCCACATCCTGCGTGGCAGTCCTGAAGTCAAAGCCGAGGACAATCGCTGCGCCGCCAAACACGGCAATCTCGCCCGCCACCCGCCTTTCCCGCAGCAGGTGGCCCAGCCGGGCGAACGCCGTTTCTAATTTTCGTTTATCCATTGCAACCGCTCGATTCAGAAACTCGGATTTGAACTCCACGTTTCATCCTAACCATAGCACCTTTTTATCATCTTCAGAAGTTCCAGTCTTTTAGAAGCCCTGACCCGCTTGCAGATGGCGTATTTTTGCATCCCTATAGATACCCCGCTGGACTGTAATAATGTTATTTTGTGGAACCCGTCGAGATGCCGTAGGATGTAAACAGGCAGGGACCTTACCCATCGATTCAAAAAGAATGGCGGAGAGAGAGGGATTCGAACCCCCGAGCACCTTTCAGCGCTAACGGTTTTCAAGACCGCCGGTTTCAACCACTCACCCATCTCTCCGCGCCGGCGTCATCAGTGGCCTACTCTGATTGTAAACCAAAAATGAAGAACGGCCCGGAAACTTATCGCGAGCATGGGGTGGCGTCATTTGGAATCGGATTTCTTTCGGAGCCCGTAACATTACGGGTTGGACTTCCCGCTCGCGAATGCCTTATCATTCGACCGGACGGTTGGCATGCATCCCTGTAAAACCAATATGAATCTTAATATGTAGCACCGGAGGCAAATATGCGGAAATGGTCATTAAGTCTGGGCACTGTCATTTTTGGATCGATGCTGCTTGTATCCGCCTGCAATGTCCAATCCCTTTTGGGGCCTGACGACAAAGCGATTGTTTCCGAAATCCAGTCGAAATTGTTTCAGGACTCGGCGCTAAAGACGCGGGACATTCATGTTGACTCGAACAAAGGTGTTGTCGTCCTCACAGGGACTGTTGCTACTGACCTGGAAAAGGCGGGCGCGGAACGCCTGGCCAGCCAGGCCAGCGGAGTGAAGCAGGTGGAAAACCAACTCACGGTTTCGTCATCAACCACCGCTCAGGCTGCAATGCCAGCCACCGCTGCTCCGGTAACGGAGCCGTCACCGCCAGAACAACCCACAACACCTGCCCCGGAACGACGGAGGGTTCGGCCATCGGAGCGAGCCGCCACAAGCACAACACGAAGGGCGAACGCCCCGCGCCGGGCTTCCACTCCTCCCCGCGACGAGGAAGGTGCGCCCGCAGACGCGCCACAGCGGCCTTCGGCGCCCGTGCCAGCCGCGGCGCCACCCCCTCCGCCGCCTCCTCCCCCACCCCAACCCATTCACGTTACTATTCCTGCCGGCACAGTGATTACGGTGCGGATGATTGACGGAGTCGATTCCTCGCGCGACCGCACCGGCCAGAATTTTGGCGCCAGTGTCGCAGCTCCCGTCGTCGTGGACGGCCGGGAGGTCATTCGTTCAGGCGCGGACGCGCGCGTCCGATTGACGACCGCGAAGAATGCAGGACACATGACTGGCCAGTCCGAGTTGCAGCTTCAGCTTGCGGGCGTCAATATTGCGGGCAGCAACTATGACGTCACGACCACAACCTACAGTCAAGTAGGAGGATCACGGGGCAAGCGGACGGCGGAAACGGTGGGCGGCGGCGCGGTGCTCGGCGGATTGATTGGCGCCATCGCCGGACACGGCAAAGGCGCTGCCATAGGCTCAGTGATCGGCGCGGGCGCCGGCACGGCCGTTGAGGCGGGCACGAAAGCTCCACCCATGAAGGTTGCGCCAGAAACAAAAATCGATTTCACCCTCAAGGCCCCGATCCGGGTGACGCTTCCGCCCGACCAATCGGGTGCGGAAGAGCCGCAGTAACCAGGGGAAATTGATAACTGACAGCGCTCCCACTTCCACGTTTGGAACGTCACCGGGGCCTGGCTTTCCCTGGAACGCCCCCGGGGATCACGGCCCCAACCGGCATTAAAACCCCACCTACAAAATAAATGGCATTTTTCTCCGCCCATCATCGAAATTTCCATCCACGCCGCCAAAATAATTGCATCGCATTGTGATATAATTCCGATCCATGAAGAGACACTCTCCAGTTATTTCCCACCGGGACTCCGTTTTGTTGCGCCGGATTGCACTTTTTCGATACGAGCTTCGCCGGTTTTTGCGTTTCAGCGAGCGCACATCGCGCCTCTGTGGCATTACGCCCCAACAGCACCAGTTGCTCCTGGGCGTGGCGGGTTTCACCCCGGACGGCTCCGCCAACATTTCCGAGCTGGCCGAGTTTTTTCAGGAGCGGCATAACGCGGTAGTGGGTCTGGTCGAGCGCGCCGT
Source organism: Terriglobia bacterium (assembly GCA_035934315.1). GTDB lineage: Bacteria > Acidobacteriota > Terriglobia > UBA7540 > UBA7540 > DASYXZ01. Next base: position 6,599 of record DASYXZ010000284.1, read on the forward strand.
CAAACGCGGGCTGGTACGCAAGGAACGGAGCTCGATGGACCAGCGCATCGTTCGGGTCAGCCTCACGCCTTCGGGTGCGAAGGTGCTCGTGAAGATAGCCCGGGAAAACCTGCGGGAACTGGCGCGTGTGAAAGCGAAACTCCCCCGGGGATTCAAGCTGCCGCCTCCGGCGCCCAAGGCGAAGAAGAGGAATTAGATGGTAAATCCGGAAAACCCCAGCCCGGAAGAGCCACGAGACGCGCGAGGGTTCTCGGCTGGCCAGGATGAAGTCCCGGAGGAACTGGGTGACTTCACCACCACCCGGCGCGTCATCCCCATTTCACTTTTGGCGATCGTGATCGGCGGAATCGCCGCCTTTGTCGCGCTGGCTCTCCTGCGGCTGATCGGTTTCTTCACCAATCTTTTTTTTTACCAGCGATGGAGCAACGACCTCACCTCTCCGGCGGGCAATCACCTGGGCCTGTTTGTAATCGTCGTTCCGATTGTGGGCGCTCTCATCGTGGGACTGATGGCGCGCTACGGCTCGGAGCGCATCCGCGGTCACGGGATTCCGGAAGCGCTCGAGGCGATCCTGATGAATAGCAGTCGGGTTGATCCTCGCGTGGCCATTCTGAAGCCGCTCTCGGCAGCAATCTCCATCGGCTCGGGTGGACCGTTTGGAGCCGAAGGCCCCATTATCGTGACCGGCGGCGCCTTCGGTTCCATGATCGCGCAATTCATGAGCCTGACCAGCGCGGAGCGCAAAACTTTGATGGTGGCAGGCGCGGCGGCGGGCATGTCCGCGACATTTGCGGCGCCTGTGGCCTCAGTGCTGCTTGCCGTTGAACTCTTGCTTTTCGAATGGAAACCAAGAAGCCTGATTCCGGTCGCCCTGGCCAGCGCCATGGCTGCCGTTTTGCGGCGCTACCTCCTGGGCGTTGGCCCTTTATTCCCGGTTCCTGCACATCCTTTGATGATTGGGCCCCTGGCAGTTCTGGGTTGCGTCTTGATGGGCATCCTTGCCGGGTTCCTTTCCGCGTTGCTGACTCATGCGGTTTATGCCACCGAAGACCTCTTTAGGCTATTGCCGATCCATTGGATGTGGTGGCCGCCGATTGGTGGATTGGTTGTCGGAATCGGAGGCTGGATTTTTCCCCAGGCTCTCGGTGTGGGTTATGACAACATTGGCGTGCTGCTACGGGGCGATGGCACGGTGAAATTGATCGTCGGAATTCTTGTGGTAAAGTTGATCATTTGGGCGGTATCGCTCGGCTCCGGCACTTCGGGAGGCGTGCTTGCCCCGCTGTTGATGATGGGTGCAGCGTTGGGGGGCGCGGCCGCGATCATGCTGCCCGATGGAGGGGCGGGATTTTGGCCCCTGGTCAGTATGGGCGCGATGTTGGCCGGCACGATGGGATCTCCTTTTACCGGCGTTGTCTTTGCCCTGGAATTGACCCACGATGTCAACATGCTCCTGCCGCTCATGATCGCCTGCGTGGTGGCCTACGGGCTCGCAGTGTTAACGCTGCGCCGGTCGATCTTGACTGAAAAAATCGCGCGCCGGGGTTACCACCTTAGCCGTGAATACTCGATTGACCCGCTGGAAATTTTGTTCGTTCGGGAAGTGATGAGAACGAATATTGCCGCTCTGCCTCCAAGTCTTCCCTTGAAAGAGCTCGTGCAATCCATGCGCAGCGATCACAGACGAAGCCAGCGATTATTCCCCGTCGTGGACCGTGAAGGCCGCCTGGCCGGGGTGGTGACGCGCAGTGACCTCCGCAAGTTTCTTCAAGCTCATCCGGGTGAAGAAGAAGTGCATGCTCTCGGGGACATCGTCCGACCCAATCCGGCCAGCGCATTCCCTGATGAACCTCTGCGCGCCGTGGTTAACCGGATGGCCGCAACGGGAATAACGCGGCTGCTTGTGGTCGCCCGCGAGGATCCTCGCAAGTTGGTGGGTATCATCTCGCTTAATGATCTCTTAAAGGCGCGCGTTCGTAATTTGGAGGATGAGCGTCGCCGGGAACGTGTCTTGAACATGCGCCGAATTTTCCCCATTGGCGCGGGGAGGCCGGGACTCAAGTAGTCATCCCCTCCCATTTGCCCTTCCTGTTAAAATGGAATTGGCGTGTCGTTGAGGATAACTGTGATGGGCAAGACATCCTGGAAAACCGAAGTGCTTCTCACCGGGAGCTGGCGCGGGGCGACCTCCGTACTGCTCTCCAACGGCAGCCTGCGAATTGTGGTGGATACTGGATTGCCTCACGAGGCCCATCTATTGCTGGACGCCTTGAAAAAGAGAGGGCACGCGCCCTCCGATATTGGAATGGTCATCAACACGCATTTTCACCTGGATCACGTCCTGAACAACAATTTGTTTCCCTCCAGCTTGATTTATGGCCCGCAGGAATCTTATGAATGGTGCTCGGAGCTTTACTCCGACCTAAGACATGAATCCGAATGGAAAAAACGAGTCTTGAAATATTATCCCGAAACTTTTGAATACGACCAGGCGGAAGCTAATATGGGCAAGTTGCGCAAATTAACTCTCCGCTGGTGGGACGTGCAACGGGTGGGCTCTCTTTCGCAATTCCGCTGGACGGAAACCAACGCTTTGCCGGAGGGACTGGAGATCCTTGTCACCCATGGCCACGTGCCCGGACATGTCTCGCTGATAGTGCCCGGCGATGAACAGCCGACCGTGATTGCCGGGGATGCACTGCTCACGCGCGATCACGACGACCAGGTGCTTACGATGATCCCTTGCAACCGGAAACAATTTCTACTCGACCGCGCCCTCATCCTGTCGCTGGGCGG
>DASYXZ010000020.1:0-3539 GCA_035934315.1 Terriglobia bacterium
ACTCTTCCCCAACTGCTTTTCCCTGAGTTTATGACGCTAACATTTAGTGAAAAGAATTGTCAAGGCGCTCGGCATCCTGGGATTGCCTTGGTACATCGTATCCCCCCTGTGGAGTTGAAGTGTATGAGTGAGAAGAGGAGGAGGGAGGTCGCTGCCCTGGTGGGGGGGCCAGGGCAGCGGCGGCTCGGTTAAAATCTCCGGCCTGTGGCCGTCCGTTATTACGATCTGATCCGTGATATGAAAAACTCTTTTAACCATCGTCTTCGTCTGGTCGCTTACACCCGCCAGAAGGGCATCAAAGCCGCGGCGAGGGAGTTTCATATCACCGTGCCCACCGTTCGCAATTGGGTCCGTCGAGCCCGAACCCCACGTCCACTTAATCCGCAGCTTTCCCGGCAAAATCATCAAGCGAATGCCGAGATCATTTTGGCTCATGCCGCGCGATCATCCTTATCCAAATCCTTCGCGGGCAGACTTTTCTTAACCGTATCCTGGGCAGCGTGAATAACAGCCACGCTTGCAGAAATTCCCAACAGGTGGGACTTTTCTACCTTGGAGGATCCAGCACGCCCCCCTTGGTTCAAGTCATTGTCGGTCTGTGGAATGTAACCCAATGCCTCTCTTGCTTCCTTCTGCGCAGAAAGCAGTAAGAGCAGACCTGCAATCAGCACGCAACTGATGCCGGCCACAAAGATGATGCCCGCTACAATAAGGGTAGGCCGTAAACTCGGAGGCAAACCGCGCACGGCCAGATAACCGGCCACCAGCAGCACGCACATGCCAAGAGAAAAAAGCAGAAACTTGCGGATTGAATAAGAGAATGGAATCTTCATTACATACTCCGCCCTACCAACGCTATTCCGTAATTGGTTCGAATGGAACCCGCGCCTAAATCGATTCACATTCTCTGGAAGGTATCGGCAGAATCGAGGGTGTACATGAGGAATTTGGAACTATAAGTCTTCGGGCGCGGCTGGAAAGGCCGAAAAATCCGCCACGTAAAAATCTGCATGCGCAGAAATATTTATTTGTTCGCCGTGCCGAGTTTGAATTATGCTTTGTGGCGTCACCAGTCATTATAAAAAGGAGGTCTGCCGTGATTCCGAGCCGCCGTCTCAGGTTTATTGTGGTCGTCTTTGTCTCCGCCCTTTCGCTCGCAAGGGTTGTTCGAGCCCAACTATATCCGCCTGCCCTATATCAGGAAATGCGCTGGCGGTTGATCGGTCCGTTTCGCGGTGGTCGAACCCGGGCGGCCGCCGGCGTGCCGAGCCAGCCCAACATCTTTTACATCGGACAGGTAAACGGTGGCGTGTGGAAGTCAGACGATTATGGCCGGACGTGGACACCCATTTTCGATGACCAGCCCACCCAGTCGATTGGCGCCATCGCAGTTGCTCCCTCCGATCCAAATATTATTTATGTGGCGAGCGGCGAGGGCCTGCAGAGGCCTGACCTCTCAGTGGGTAACGGAATTTATAAATCGACCGACGGGGGCAAAACTTGGACGCATCTCGGTCTCCGTGACGGCCAGCAAATCCCCGCGCTGGCTGTTGACCCGCGCGATCCCAACCGCGTGTATGCGGCGGTCCTCGGACATCCCTATGGCCCGAACGAAGAGCGTGGCATCTTTCGCTCGACGGATGGCGGCGCGACTTGGAAAAAGATCCTTTATAAAAATGAAAATACGGGCGGCTCTGATATCGAAATCGACCCGGAAAATCCCAACGTGGTTTACGCGTCAATGTGGGAAGTGCGATCAGGTCCGTGGGAGGACAACAACGAGTATGGCGGCTCGGACGGAGGCGTTTTCAAGTCCACCGACGGCGGCAATAATTGGCGCCAACTCACCAAAGGACTGCCGGAAGATTTGCAGCAAATCTACGTTGCCATCGCGCCCAGCCACCCCAATCGCCTTTACGCGACAATTGGCACGGCCCATGCCCTGGCCGTATATCGCTCAGACGACGCAGGTGAAAACTGGTATCGCGCTACTGATGACCCGCGTCCTTCCCGACGGATTGGCGGCGGCGACTTGCCTATTCCCAAAGTTGATCCCAAGAATCCCGACATTGTCTATTGCACGAGTACCGTGACGTGGCGTTCCGCGGACGGCGGCAAGACCTGGACCGGTTTTCGCGGCGCGCCGGGCGGTGACGATTACCAGAACATCTGGATCAACCCCAATCATCCGGATATCATTCTTCTGGTCAGCGACCAGGGCGCCATCGTGACCGTGAATGGCGGAGCGTCATGGAGTTCATGGTACAACCAGCCCACGGCACAGTTCTACCATGTCATCACTGACAACCGGTTTCCCTATTGGGTTTATGGCGGCCAGCAGGAGAGCGGCTCGGCGGGCGTCGCCAGCCGCGGCAATGACGGTGAAATTACTTTCCGCGAATTTCATCCGGTGGGCGTGATTGAATACGGCTACGCCGCGCCAGACCCTCTACATCCCGACATTGTGTTTGGAGCGGGCAGGAATGAGGTTTCAAAATTTAGCTGGACCACCGGTCAGGTGCAGAACGTGAGTCCCATTCCGGTGGCGAGCGAAAAATATCGCGCCGATCGCACCGAGCCCCTCATTTTTTCCACCGTCGATCCGCACACCCTCTATTACGCCACCAACTTTCTCTTCAAGACGACCAATGGCGGCGAGTCGTGGCAAACCATCAGCCCTGACCTCACGCGCCCGCACCCGGGAATTCCTGCCAGCCTGGGCAACCTTGCCGCCAGCGATAAGAATGCCGACAAACAGCGCGGCGTGATTTATGCGCTCGCCCCATCTTTCAAAAACGTGAATACCATCTGGGCGGGTACGGATGAAGGCTTGATCTGGATAACGCGCGACGGTGGAAAAAAATGGAAAAACATCACTCCTCCGCAACTCACCCCCTGGAGTAAAGTGACGCAAATTACCGCTTCGCATTTTGACGACGTAACCGCCTACGCTTCCGTCAGCCGCTTCCGCATTGACGATCTTCACCCGCAAATCTTCCGCACGCATGATGGCGGCACGACCTGGCAATCCATCACCAACGGCCTTCCCAATAATGCCCCGGTGGATACCGTGCGGGAGGATCCGGTCCGCAAGGGCTTGCTGTATGCCGGGACTGAAACCAGCGTCTGGGTTTCGTTTGACGATGGCGGCCATTGGCAGTCGCTGCAATTGAATCTGCCTCACAGTTCCATGCGCGACTTGTGGATTCATGACAATGACTTGATTGTTGCCACGCACGGCCGCTCATTCTGGATTCTTGACGACCTCACGCCGCTGCGGCAAATCACCGAAACCGTGGCGAAATCCGAAGCCTACCTTTTCAAACCCGAACCGGCGTATCGAATCAAGCGCGACACCTACACGGACACGCCGCTTCCGCCCGATGAGCCCACGGGGCAAAATCCTCCGGACGGCGCTGTGCTCAATTACTTTCTCGCCGCGCCCGCTTCCGGCCCGGTCACGCTTGAAATTCTCGACGCTCAGGGAAAGCTGGTGCGCCGCTTTTCGAGCGCCGACCAGCCGGAGGTTTCGGAAGCCG
>DASYXZ010000034.1:0-13354 GCA_035934315.1 Terriglobia bacterium
CTTCGCGCCGCGTCCCGCTTACCGCATCACCAAGCGTGGGCGCGCTTTCCTGAACTTTTCGCTTAAGTCGGCTGCCAAAAGTCCGGTGCAAATTGAAATCCTGGACGCGCAAGGAAAAGTGATCCGCAAACTTGAAGCTCCAGGAAAAAAAGGAATCAACCGCGCGTCATGGGACCTGCACTACGAACCGCCACGGCTGATCGCTCTGCGCACCGAGGCGCCCGATAACCCGCACATCTGGGAGGAGGCGAGATTTCGGGGAAAAGATTCGCGACCCGTCCTGCACTGGGGCATCAAGGAAGCGGAAGTTGGCCCGGTGGCTCCCTCCGGCAATTACACTGTGCGCCTTACCGCGGACGGTCAAAGCTTTACACAACCCCTCACGCTCATGAGGAATCCACGCGCCCCCGGCACCGACGCGGACATTGAGGCTACGGTAAAATTGCAACTTCGCATCCGTGACGATATCAACAGCGTTTCCGATATGGTGAACCAGATCGAGTGGACGCGAAAGCAACTCGACGATGTTGTGAAGATGCTCCACACCCAAATGAATGATGCTGGTCTGCTCAAGTCGGTCGATGAGATGGGAGAGAAGTTGCTTGCGATCGAGGTCAGGCTGGCAGGTCGAGAACCGCTCGACAGTGATGACAAATATTACGTCGAGGCTTATAAACCTTACTTTAACCTGATCTGGCTCAATGGTGAGGTGGGCAGTGGCGCGGGCGACGTGGCCGGGGGCGCCGACTTCGCGCCCACCGCTGCGAATTTGGAAGTGCTGGCGGTTATCGAGAAGGACCTCACCGCCGTGCAAACCGATTATCGCAATTTGATCGAAAAAGAAATCCCGGGTTTCAATCGTTCGCTCGCCAGGCACGGAATCACTCCGCTTACCGCTGGCGTCCCAGTGGCGGTGGCCAATCCCGACCGTAGCGAGCGGTGAGAAGTTCGGAGAGGTTCAATTAGCAGGGCGCAATGGCTTTTCTCCGTGACTTAAAAAGGTTGACAGATATTGCCTGATTGAGTTAAACGATTTATCATTGTGAATACAGTTTTGGATACTTATTTTTGATCATGCGCTTTTCAGACATATTGCTGTGCCTGAGTCGTCGATAAGTTAAGGAGGAATTCCCCATGAAAATGCTCCGCAAGGTAACCCGCAGGCAATTCGTTTCAACCGCCGCGACTGCAGCGGGCGTATCGCTTCTTCCAGGCTCATTGACTGCGGGTGCAGCGCAGGATCCTGTGGTCGATGCTGTTCCCATCAAAGGAAAATCGGAGAGTCGTGAACGAGTTCAGTGGCGGGTGGAACCTTTTCCGTTAAAGCAAGTCCGCCTTCTGGACGGCCCCTTCAAAGAGGCGATGGAAATAAATAACAAGTGGTTGCTCTCGCTTTCCTCAGACCGGCTGCTCCACACGTTCCGGTTGACCGCGGGGCTGGCGTCATCAGCAGAACCATTGGGCGGATGGGAAAGGCCGGATTGCGAGCTGCGGGGGCATTTTGCCGGCGGTCATTATCTTTCGGCTGTCGCGCTGGCCCACGCCGCAACGGGTGACGAGGCGCTTAAGACGAAAGGCAACGAAATGGTTGCCGAGCTCGCGAAATGCCAGGAGGCTCTCAAAAGCGGCTACCTCAGCGCGTTTCCTGAGGAGGAGTTTGACCGGCTTCGTGAAGAACGCAGAGTCTGGGCTCCCTATTACACTTATCACAAGATCATGGCCGGCCTGCTCGACATGTATGTGTATACCGGCAACGAACAGGCGCTGAACACAGCCGAGGGAATGGCCGGCTGGGTGGGGCATTGGACCGAGAGCATCAGCGACGAACACATGCAACGCATTCTGCAGACGGAATACGGCGGCATGATGGAGTCTCTGTTAAATCTGTACGCGGTAACGGGCAAGCGGCAGTATTTGTTTCTATCACATCGATTCGAGAAAAGGATGTTCTTTGATCCGCTGGCAGAGCATCGCGATGAGCTGAAAGGCATCCACGCCAACACTCATATTCCCCAGGTCACGGGCGCGGCCCGCCGCTATGAACTAACCGGCGAGGAGCGGTATCGGGACATCGCTGATTATTTCTGGAATGAAGTAACGAGCGAGCGCGCTTATTGCACCGGCGGAACCAGCGATGGCGAACACTGGCGAACCGATCCGGGCAAGCTGGCCGCTGAACTCGACATGTACACGGAAGAATGCTGCTGCGCTTACAATATGCTCAAGCTTACGCGGCACGTTTTCGGCTGGACAGGCGACGCACGGGCGATGGACTACTACGAGCGAACGCTCTATAACCACAGACTGGGTACGCAGGACGCAGAAGGACGGAAAAGTTATTTCCTGCCGCTCGGCTCCGGCTATTGGAAATACTACAACTCCGCATTGAATTCTTTCTGGTGCTGCACCGGAACTGGGGCGGAAGAATTTGCCAAGTTCGCAGACACCATTTACTTCCACGATGACCACGGCATTTTCGTGAATCTCTTCATCGCCTCGGAATTGAACTGGCCGGAAAAAGGCGTCCGGCTTCGTCAGGAGACAAAATTCCCAGAGCAGGAGGGAACCAGTCTTATTGTCCACACCGACAGACCCACCACTATGGCTATTAACATCCGCGTGCCTTACTGGGCAACGCGGGGCGGCACCGTTAAATTGAATGGTCAGGCTCTGCCCGTCTTTTCCAGCCCGTCGAGCTATCTTGCCATCAATCGTATTTGGAAAGACGGAGACCGCGTTGAAGTTAGTTTGCCCATGAGCCTTCACATTCACCCGATGCCGGATGATCCAACCCTTCAGGCCATGATGTATGGCCCGCTGGTTCTCGCCGGCCGCCTGGGCGACCAGGGTCTGACCCCGGCACTAACTTATCCGGAATATAACACTGCGCCAAGAGGCGAGCCGATCCCGGTGCCGGCGATTGCCGGCTTGGCGAAGAATCCCACCGGGTGGGTGGAACCCGTTTCGGGCACGCCCCTCGCGTTCCGCTCAAACGGGCAGGACAAGAATATCGACCTCATTCCGCTCAACAGGGTCTCCGGCGAACATTATGCCGTCTATTGGAAGGTGAGCGCCAAGGCAACATAAGCATTTCCTCTCTCGAACTGCAGCACGAGCCAAGTCCCGCCGACGTTCGGGCCAGTGTGATGGGAGAATTCCCAAAATACCGGTCTTGCGGCCGGCAGTGCGGTACGCTGCGTGCCTGGTACCGGGGGCAATTGATGAACGAAAAAATTTCCCGCCGTGATTTGCTGAAAAGCGCCGCCGTTGCAGGAGCCGCCCGCCTGGTCCCGCCTGGGGCCAAAAATGCGACGCCGGAACTGTCGCCGCCGGACGGCAACGTCGTTCCCTCAGCGGACAAAGTGCTTCCGTTGACATCCACCAGCGATGTTTTTATCCCTCCTCGCGGCCGCGGCTTCATGAAATTCAGTTTCGACTTTCCCGAACCCTCTGTCGAGTTTGGGGGTTTAAAGTTTTCGTTTCGCCTCTACACCTACGAGAATACCTACGGCCTCGATCGCAGCGCGATAACGCTAAAAGACCAGGGTGACAGTTTGGAAATCGAGTGCTCACAACTGGTTTGGGCGGGAGGCCAGGAGAAGGCTCCGGGCAAGTTGCACGCGCGCCTTCGCAAGAGTGGGACGTTTATTGAGTTGGACGCGACGGCGGAGATGGAGCAGCCCATCAAGTCAATTGCCGCCATCGTTCGGGGCGTGCCGCGCGGGAAAATTTCCCCCGGCGGCCAGAGTTTCTATGATCCGCAGGACAATGAAGTGCTCCTCGGTTATCCCTTTGGCGGCGGTTCCCTTTTCACTGCCCGCGGCATGAATTCGCCGGTGGCGGTGATCGAATCTGGTGAGAAAGATTACTTCTTTATTTCTGCAATGAACGAGCACGTTCGAGCCAACCGCTTCTATTTTCAACCCGGCGAGACGGGCTATCGCGTCGAACTGGTCTATGAGAAAGAGGGCTGGCAAAAAAGCAACCGCCTGCAAAGCTGTGTGTGGAGAGCGGGCCGTGCATCAACCGTTGAAGACGCCTTTCGCCCGCACTTCGAACACGTCGAGCGAGCTTTCCACTTGCCGGACTGGGACAAGCGCCAAGATGTCCCCGCTTGGTTCCGCGAAAACGCCCTGGTGGTTTCGCTGCACGGCATGCACTGGACGGGTTATATCTTTAATGACTATGCCAGAATGCTAAAAATTCTTCAGTGGGTCGCCACGCAGATTCCGGCGCAGCGCGTGCTGGTTTTTCTTGCCGCCTGGGACGGCCGATACTACTGGAATTATCCTCTGTACCAGCCTGATCCCCGCCTGGGTGGCGTGGACGGCTTTGGCACCCTCATCCGGAAAGCGCAAAGCATGGGCTTTCGCATGATGCCGATGTTTGGCACCAACTCCGCCAACAAACTTCTCCCTGTCTTCCCCAAAATTGCGGACGCCACCATGTCACAAATTGATGGCGATGCCTTTAACCTGAACTGGGTGGATTGGGACAACGACCGACATAACGAGGGGTGGAGTCCCTACATGAACATCGGGGTCGACTCATGGAGGGAGTGGCTGTTCGACCGCATCGCTGAAACTATCGAGCGATATCACGTGGATGCCTACTTTCTTGACATCGCCGGCGGTTGGGAAAACAACACCAAGGCTGACACGCACGAGGGGACCTGCCGAATGGTCGCGGACTTGCGCAGGAAATTCCCCGGCGTGCTCGCTTGCGGGGAAATGCCCTACGACGCTTTGCTGTCCTGCATCCCGCTTTACCACGTTTTTTCCGAGTCCGCCTATCCCGCCGCCTTCAACAAATATTGTCGCGCTTTCCAACATCTGAGCACTCCGGCGCCGGGCCGTGGGTCGAGCGGCGTGCATGAATCGGGGTTTGGACATTTTAATCCGCAGACGCTTTCCCTGAACGATCACCAGATTCCCACCATCACCGTAGTGGATGACACTTTTGACCGCTACCGTGACGTCATGGCTGCCATTATTTCTCAAGCCAAGAAACGCGCGGGCATTGCGTGACGTTCGCGCGGCTGGAACAGGAACAGGAATGAGTGACAATATTTCCCGTCGAGAGCTTCTGAGTCGTTTGGGCACTGCCGGAGCGGGTGCGCTTCTGGGCGCGAAAGTTGCCGCGGGCAATCAGGAATCGCTAAAGATCAGCAGCGGTAACTCCATTACCGTTGCCGGGCGACCTGTGGAAATCTCCGTTACCTTGGTAAACCCTCAAACCCTGCGCCTCACCCTCCTGCCTGTCCTGGATGATGGACGCACTCAGCCCTTGGAAGACGACCTGGTTTTGGTGAAGCAAGACTGGCCGCAGACAGCGGTGAAAATTAGGTCCGCCGAGGAACCCCGGATGATTTCGTGGGGAAAACTTCGCATCAACATATCATCCCAACCGTTGGCATTGAGCGTGAGCGGTCCGGACGGAAGAGTAATTCAGCTCATAGATATCGCCGCCGATCATGGAACAGTCAGTTTCTCAGGCGGTGATCTTCCCATTTTCGGATTGGGTGAAGGCGCGCATCAATTTGACCGTCGCGGCGCGATTTATCCCTTCAGGCACGGGCAAGGCGGGCCTCAGTTTGCCCAGTTGGGCGGGCGGATGCCGGTTCCGTGGCTGGTGGGAGCTGATGGGCGAGGGTTGTTCTTCCATCAACCTTATGGGAGTTTTGATTTGACGGGCAACCCCGGCCGGTTCGAGCCCTTAACGCCACAAGGCTCGCTGCCGCTCGATCTGTTTCTGGTCGTGGCCGATCATCCTGCTGCGGCTTTTGGCGAATACGCGAAGCTCACAGGATTTCCGCACATGCCTCCCATCTGGGCGCTCGGTTATCAACAATCGCATCGAACTCTCGCCAGCCGCGAAGAGATTATGGGGGAGCTCAAAACTTTCCGCGAGAAGAGGCTCCCCTGCGATCTGCTGATATACCTGGGTACCGGATTCTGCCCCTCGGGTTGGAACACCGGCCATGGATCGTTCACCTTTAATGAAAACGTTTTCCCTGATCCGAAAGCGATGATCCAAGAAATGCACAATGAGAATTTCAAAATCGCGCTGCACGTGGTCATCCAGCAAAAAGATTTGCACGGCAGCATCCAAGACACCGGCGCCGCGGCTGAGGCCAAAGATGATGCTGCAAATTATTGGGCGACTCATCTCAACGTCTTCCGTGACGGCGTTGACGGCTGGTGGCCGGATGAGGGCGATTGGCTCAGTTCCACCGCGTGCCTGGTGCGAAATCGGATGTACTGGGAAGGGCCGCAAATGGACCGCCCCAACGTACGCCCGTTTGCTCTGCACCGGAATGGCAATGCGGGCATGCAGCGCTACGGCTGGTTGTGGTCAGGCGACATCGAGTCCACGTGGGATACGCTTACCGCGCAGGTGCAGGTGGGAATTAACACCAACCTAAGTGGGATGCCCTTTTGGGGCACCGATACCGGAGGCTTTGTGACCACGCCGGAGCTGACCGGTGAACTTTACGTGCGCTGGTTCCAGTTCAGCGCTTTCTGTCCTCTCTTCCGGTCGCACGGCCGAACTTGGAAACTTCGCCTGCCCTGGGGTTGGGACACCGGCGATTACGGTCCAAAGGAAATCACTGGCTACCGCGGGCATGCCGGACTTCCTGATCCGAAGGAGCTTCATAATCCTGAGGTGGAACCGATTTGCCGCAAGTATCTCAACCTTCGTTATCAGTTGATGCCCTATTCTTATACGGTCGTCCGCGAGGCCCATGACACTGGGCTCCCCATGATGCGCGCTATGTGGCTTCACTATCCCGACGATCCAAAAGCCGCGGCCCTTGCGAACCAATACCTTTGGGGGCGGGATATTCTGGTGGCTCCGGTAACGGAAAAAGGCGCTGCCTCGCGCCAACTCTATTTGCCGCATGGCGCCTGGTACGATTTCTGGACGGAAGAAAAGATGGAGGGTGGCCGCGAAGTGAACCGCAATGTTGACCTCGCGACAATGCCGCTTTACGTTCGCGCCGCAGCCATATTGCCCCTGGGTCCCGTAAAACAATACGCCACCGAGAAGAGCGAAGAGCCACTCACAATTACAGTTTATCCAGGGGCCAACGGCGAATTTGTGCTTTACGAAGATGATGGAATCACCTTCGATTATGAGAAAGGCCAATTCTCACGGATCAAGTTTACCTGGGATGACCACGCCCGCCGGCTTACACTGAGCCTCCCGGAAGAATATCAATGGGCGGGACGCGGACCAAGGAAGTTTGTTGTGCGAGTCGCGGGGAAAGGGGCGCAGCATAAGGTGACCTTCACCGGAAGGCCCAGGGTCATTCGACTGTGAATTTCTGCCATTTCATTTTCCTGCTCGCCTGTTAAAATTCCCCCGCAACACGAGTAATGTTTCTCGATGCGCGCATGTCTCTGAAAGGGTACAATTCAGAAGTCCTTCAACCCCGCAATGCGAGCCACAATTTCCAGGCGACAATTATTGCAGGCAATGGCTGGCGCCGTGGCTTCCAGGCGCCCGACCGGCGCCAAATCTGAAACATCCATTTCAAAACAAGTCAGCTATGTTGACGTTGCCCACCACTCGGGAATTACATTCAAGCATGACAATGCCGCCTCGCCTGAAAAGTATTTGATTGAGACGATGGGCGCGGGATGTGGCTGGATCGATTATAACCAGGACGGCCTTCTCGACCTCTACCTGGTGAACGGGGCGGCCACGCGCCTTTACAAGCCACCTCACGCTTTGCGCAGCGCGCTCTACCGCAACAACGGTGACGGAACTTTTACCGATGTGACCGCCCTGGCGGGCGTCGGCGCGGAAGGCCTTTTCGGGATGGGCGTGGCCGTTGGCGATTACGATAACGATGGATTTCCTGACCTCTATGTCCTCGGTTATGACCGCTGCATCCTCTACCATAACAATGGCGATGGGACATTCAAGGACGTTACCGCGCACGCCGGTGTGGCCAACCAGGGCAAGTGGGGTTCGAGTGCGGCGTGGTTTGACTACGATAATGACGGCCGGCTCGATCTGGTTATTGCCAATTATGTCGATTGGTCGCCAGAGAACAATGTGTGGTGTGGGGAGCACAAGGAAGGTTATCGGGGCTACTGCCATCCTGACGTTTACCACGGGCAGACGCCAACGCTCTATCACAACAATGGTAATGGCACTTTTAAAGACGCGAGCAAATCCTCGGGAGTAGGGAAGACGCCGGGGAACGGGCTGGGAGTGGTCACATTCGATTATGACAACGACGGTTGGCAGGACATTTTTATTGCCAACGACTCCATGGCCAACTTTCTTTTCCACAATAATCGTGACGGGACGTTTCGCGAGGTTGGCTACCTTGCCGGAGTTGCCGTGAGCAGCGATGGCCGCACCGAGGCGGGCATGGGGACGGACGCCGCGGATACCACGGGCACGGGATGGCAGGACCTCATTGTCACTCACCTCGATTTCGAGCAGGCGCGTCTTTATCGCAATCTTCACGATGGATCGTTTGAGGACGCGACGTTTCAAGCCAGGCTCGGATACGCCACGTTTCACCTGAGCGGCTTTGGCGCGCGTTTCATGGACTACGATAACGACGGCGCGCGCGACCTCTTTATCGCCAATGGCCACATCCTGGATAACATCCGGAAGATTCATGCGGACGTTCGATATGCGGAACCCAAACTCATGTTCCGCAATACAGGCCGGGGCATTTTTGAGAATGTCAGCAGCAAACTGGGGCCGGATTTCCAATTGGCGCGCGTGAGTCGCGGCGCCGCGGTGGCCGACTTCGACAATGACGGCAACCTGGACATTCTGGTGAACAACAATGGCCAGGCGCCCCAACTCTTCCGCCAGGATGGCGGCAATAACAACCACTGGCTGGAGATTTTCCTGATTGGAACAAAATCCAACCGCGATGGAGTGGGCGCGCGCGTCAAGGTGGTGGCGGGAGATTTAATTCTGTACGAACAACGGAAGGGAGGCATGAGTTACCAATCGGCTCAGGACCCCCGACTACACTTTGGCCTCGGAAAACGACAGAGGATTGATGCCATCGAAATTCAATGGCCCGGCGGGACAGTGACAAAACTCGGGCCCGTTCCCAGCGACCAGATTATTGCGGTGAAAGAAGGCGCCGGGTTAGTGCCTCGCTCGTTTCCGCGGGTACGGGCAATTTGACTGCAAAAATTAAATGTTAAATTTACCCCGGAGTATTCAAGAATCCCTGATAGAAAGCGCACGGCGCAAGTCAATGGCCGGGCCGTCTTTGTTGGACGTGCGCAAATGCCAGGTTTTGCCGGGCCGCGCGGTCATCTTTGTCCCACACCAGGATAGCGCCAAACTCAGCGATAGCGGCAGGCCAGTCATGTGCGGCAAACGCGGACTTGCCCAGGGCGCGATGCGCTTCCACAAGGCTTGGCGCAATTTCCAATGCGCGTTTAAATTCGGCGGCCGCTTCCGCCTGATGTCCCGTGTTTTCGAGCACCAGCCCCAACTGCAAATGAGCCTGGGCATAATCTGATTTCAAGTCAATAACCTTCCGCAGAATTTTTTCCACCTCCGGAGCAGGCGCGCCTTTTTGTTGCAGACCTCGGGCGAGCTGAAATTGGGCTTCAGGATATTCCGGACTCAGTTGGACAGCCTGGCGCAGTTCGGCGAGGGCGGCTTCAGTTTCGTTCTTTTTTAGATGCGTCTCGGCAGATCCGAGAAGGAGTCGGGAACGTCCGGCGTCGGCCTCCAGATCTTTCAGGGTTTGCGCCTTCTTGATTTCTTCCTGAGCGTCCTGCGCCCTGCCAACTCTATTCAAAGCGCCGGCCAACGTAATGTGGACAGCGGAGTCATAGGGGTTAAGACGGATCGCGCCAGTCAATTCTTCGATTGCGCCATCCACATTATTCAACTTGAGCAGGACGGACCCCAGGTAGTACCGTGCCCCGGCGTCTTGAGGATCTTCCTGTGCGGCATCTTGTAATTGTGCCGCTGCGGCTTCGTAAGACCCCTTCTGCCGGAACACAACTCCAAGTTGTCGATGAGCGAGGGCATACTCGGGATTTATTTCCAAAACCCGCTTATATTGCGCCTCCGCGAGACCTAGTTCACCCTTCAATCGCAGGGCTTCAGCAAGATCATAATGGGCTTCGGGATTGCCGGGAGCCAATTCGATGGCTTTTTTTGCCGAATCGATGGCGCCATCCAGATCTAATTTTTCAGTTAGGATCTGGCAGAGTCCAATATAGAACTTCGGTGAATTGGGTTGCAGCGCGACCGCAATCTTGAGTTCGCGGGCGGCCTCATCCATGTTGCCAACTTGTTTCAGCTCCAGCCCAAGGTTATAGTGTACTTCGGCGGCGAAAGGAGGATTCTGCTTAACAATTTGGCGAAGCAATTGGATGGCGCCGTCCCCGTCTCCAAGTTTCCAGCAATCTGCGCTCAAAGCGTAGCGCGCATCGATCAGGCCGGGTTCGAGCCGGAGAGTAGTTTCGTATTCCAGGATGGCTTCGGGAGTCCTGCCCAGCCGGTCATAGGCCAGCGCCAAGTGGAAGTGCGCCAGGGCAAAATTCACTGAAAGGCGAACAGCCTCTTCAAATTCTTTCGCTGCCTCATCATTCTGCCCTGATTCGGCCAGAGCGATTCCCAAGTTGTCGTGAGCGGCCGGGTCTTTCGGGTCAAGGAGAAGAGCGGCGTGAAATTCATCGAGAGCGCGAGGCAGGTTGTGTTGGTTGAGATACACCACACCTTGCTCCTTGTGTTGGCGGGCCGATAAAGAATTTTTGCTTTGCAAGAGTCCGGCGGCGAAGCACGGCGCGGTGAAGCACGCCGCAATAAGCAGGGCTGCGCCACCCCAGCCGAAAATTGATTTGGTATCACGTCTCATAAGATGGACAACCCAACATAACATCTTACCGAATCTTTTTGAACGCGATCTGAGGCCAACCGGGCCGGGCGTGCGCCGCAGGCCGGCTGCCAAAGAAGGAAGTGGACCGCCGCGCACTTGCCAGCTTGGGTATTCTGGAAAAATTCTGATTACGCCGAATTGCAAGCGAGGAGGGCCAACGATTATCATGTCTGCTGTTGTTTGCGCTGAGGCGATCGCGAAGATGATCTTGAGAACAATAAAGCGCGGGCTGATGAACATATCCCTGGCACTCACCCTGCTCCTGCTGCCGTTCACCTCTTCTTACTCGAATTCCGACAATCGTTGCGTCATCTGTCACCCGCAAGAAGCGAAAGGCTTTTCGCGCTCGGCCATGGCGCGTTCCCTCCGGAGTGCGGGCAAGGAACCCGAGGGTACATTTGAACATGCCTACTCGGGGACGAAATTCACGATCTACTCCAACCAGCAGGGCCTGTGGCAACGCATGGAGCGTGATGGAGACATCTCCGAATATCGCGTCGCCTATGTGGTTGGTTCGGGCAACCACGCCTCCGGGTATCTGGTCCGGATCGGCGATCATCTGTTCCAATCCCCGCTTGCCTTTTATTCGAGACTCAAGCGCTATGACATGGCGCCCGGGTACGAAGAGAATCGCGCCCCTGATTTTATCCGCGCCGTGAGCGAGGAGTGCCTGCTGTGTCACTCCGGCAAGCCGCTGCTCATCAAGGGCACGCTCAACGAATACCCATCGCCTGCGTTTGCCCAGGAATCGATCTCGTGTGACCGTTGTCACGGCAACCCGGCGCAGCACCTCAAGGCGCCCTTGCCTGGATCGATCGTGAATCCCGCGAAACTTCCGCCATCAGCTCGCAACAGTATTTGTGAGCAATGTCACTTGAAGGGAGTTGCCAGGGTCTTAAACCCGGGAAAGCGGTTTGAAGATTTCCATCCCGGCGTACCCTTGGAACAGATCTATACGACGTATGTTAATGCGCTACCCACTGGCCGACCGCGCGAGGCTTTAAAAGTCATCAGCCACTCTGAGCAGCTTGCGTTGAGCCTGTGCGCGCGCAAGAGCAACGGGCGCATGTGGTGCGGGACGTGCCACAACCCGCACGATCAAGCCCAACAGCCTCCCCAATATTACAGGGCGCGCTGCCTGTCGTGTCATCAAGGCAAGCTGGCCCTGGCAAAGTCGCATCCCGGCGGATCGAGTGGCGACTGCGTGGGCTGCCACATGTTCAAGCTGAACGCCAAGGATGGCGGCCATACTGTGTTCACCGATCACCGGATTTCCAGGAGTCCAGAGCCGGTGCAAGATGAGGAATTGCCCCAGGACAATGAACTTGTAGCATGGAGGGAGCCCGCGCCCGCGCTGCGCGAACGAAACCTCGCGCTTGCTTATGTGGATGCGGGTTTGGAAAATGGCTCGGCATCCGAGATCGCCAAAGGTTATCCCATGCTCACCGAGGTAGAGAAGAAATTTCCCAACGATCCTCTTGTGCTCGCCGCGCTCGGTAAAGCATTACTCAATTTGAACCGGCCGCTTGACGCTGCCAATCTTTTCGAGCGCGTTCTCAATCTTGGCCCCGATTCCGTCACTGCTGAATGGGACGCCGGAAGGGCATGGATGAATGCAGGACAGATAGATAAAGCCATTGACCATCTTGAACGAGCAGTAAAAAAGGATCCGCTTTTTCTTCCAGCGGCGGAATCTCTGGTGCAGATTTATCGTGAGCAAGGCGACAAGGATAAACTCTCTGCGCTCGGTGACCGCGTGCGTCAAGCGCTGGGGAATTCAGCTCCACAAGAGGCCAGTCCGCCCGACCACTAATGCGGTGTGCGGCCATTGTTTTGAATGAGATTGGACCTTCGTCGGGGCTCCTTTAAAAAATCGCTCAATTTTAATTTGCTCCCTCTAATAAAAAAAAATCAAAAAAGTACTTGACAACATACCAGCGGATGGATTAAACGTTTACTCTCTCCACTGGATACAAAAGTGGATACACCTTCTTATGCGTCGGGTTTGGGGTTCATAGTTCAGACTTGGAAATTTTGGTAAGGCTGCTCCTGCGGCGGTTATTGCAACTTAGGCGGAAGCGGAATGTTGTTGCAGCCCGTTTCGCGCTAAGGATCTGTCACCCTGGATTTGGATTTAAAGGCGCATGTCGGACAGCCGTGAAATGAAGCCGTGCTACCGGCTTCAACAAAGGAGATTACTCAAATGAAGTTCTCGCAAATTCTGAAGGTGACCTACTTGGCAGTATTTTTTCTAATGCTGGGCACGCCAACCCTGCTGGCACAGTTCTCCAGCGGCCTGGAAGGAACAGTTTTTGATCCCACCGGAGCCATTGTGCCGAATGCGTCTGTGACTCTCCATGAGGTGAGTACCGGAGTCGAGCACACGACCACCACATCTTCAGCCGGCATTTTTCGATTCACCGCACTGCCGGCGGCGACCTTCACGCTCACGGTAAAGGCGAGTGGATT
>DASYXZ010000085.1:0-5108 GCA_035934315.1 Terriglobia bacterium
CCCCCCGGATTAAAAAATTAGAAAGTTTTGTATTCAATCCATACTTCATATATACCCTGCGATATGCGATAGTTGACTTATTCGTTAGCATAACTTACCATTCGTTTACGACGGCGGGTTCCCACCTCATGCTGTGAGAAACACTTCCCCGCAATCGCGGGGCCTAATTGCTTGGGAGGCGTCATCTGCGTAAATCCAAAAGTGTATTACTCCCCCGGAAAAAACAATTCATAAAGATGTTTTCTTGCCACCTCGGCAATGCGGCGGTTGTGTTGTGTCTGCTCTCTCTCGATGTCGGTCAATCCTTCGCCTCTGGTCTCTCACTTCCCCGGCTTCACTCGTCTTCCGGAAATCCTTTGCCTCCGGCCGTATTTTGGTGGAACTGGTCGACCGACCTGCTGGGGTTGTGGATTCTCCCATTCGCGGTTTTAGCGGCCCTGGCCTGGGTGGTATCCCGCGGGCGACAGGAGAGGAAACAAACGGACATTCTGCATACTCGGCGGAAAGTGCAGGCAATAACTTTCCCCCAGAGTGAAGAGCGTTTCCGGCACCTGGCTGAGAACATGCGTGACATCGTGTGGATCGTTTCACTGGACAGCGACACGACTCTCTTCGTCAATTCCGCATTCGAGAAAATCACAGGTCGCACTTGCCAAAGTTTGTATGACCGCCCCAATTGTCTGGACCTTATCCATCCGGAGGATCGCGCCCAGGCTGTCGCCACGCTCTTCAAGCAAGTGCTGGAGAAGTTTGAGGGCGACGCAGAGTTTCGCATCGTTCTGCTTGGCGGAGCCATTCGATGGTTGCGCTGCCGCGCTTTTTCGATTTTGCAGAATGAGGGAGAGGCGAACCAGGTGGGATGCATCGCGGAGGACATCACGGAGCGGAAGCGGGCGGTGGAGGCGCTGCGGGAGGCGGAAACGAAATACCGCGCCATCTTTGAGAATTCGATGGAAGGAATTTTCCGGAGTACGGAGGATGGTCGATATCTCGCCGCCAACCCCGCATTAGCGCGCATGTATGGTTATGATACTCCGGCGGAGTTAATCAGCAGTATAACCAATATCGAACAGCAGTTGTATGTTGACCCGGTGCGCGGGAAAGAATTTTTGCGTCTCCTGCGCCAGGGCGATGGCGTGTCAGGCTTTGAAGCTCAACAAGTCCGCAAGGACGGAAGTGTAATTCAAGTCATGGCAACTGCGCGAGCCATCCGGGACAGCACCGGGAAGCTGATTTATTTCGAAGGCGCGGTGCAGGATATCACAGAGCGGAAGAGAGCGGAGGAATCGTTGCGCCAGGTTTCCGGCCGCTTGCTGCGTTTGCAGGATGAAGAGCGGCGGCGAATTGCCCGTGAATTACACGACTCAACGGCGCAAACGCTTACGGCCTTGATAATGAACTTGAGCGCCATACAGAAGTCGGCGGCCCGGCTGGGAGAAAAATCCCGGCACGCCTTTGCGGAGAGCCTGGCATTGGCAAAGCAATGCTCGCGAGAGGTGAGGACGATATCCTATTTGTTGCATCCTCCATTGCTCGAGGAATTGGGGCTGGTGTCCGCCCTGCGCCATTACGTGGACGGTTATACGCAACGCAGCGGCATCCGCGTGGAGCTGGATGTGTCGCCGGATTTTAATCGTCTGCCGCGGGAAATCGAGCTGGCGTTGTTTCGAGTGGTCCAGGAAAGCCTTATCAATATTCACCGCCACTCGGGCAGTCCGACGGCGCGGGTTCGGGTGATGCGCGATTCAAATGCTGTCATGCTGGAAGTAATGGACGAGGGGCGGGGCATGCCCCCGGAAATACTGGATCGAGCCAAGCGAATTGTTCCCGGGTTAGGCGTGGGCATCGCGGGGATGCAAGAGCGATTGGAACAACTGGGCGGCATGCTTGAAACTGATTCCGGCAGCCAGGGCACCACGGTGAGAGCTATCCTGCCCCATCCAGCTCATCTTTGATGGGCGCGGCAGCGTGTGAGATCGATCAGCGAAAACGCTTCGGACATGGGTGGTGGCGCGAAAAGTTCGGGGTGAATCAAGTGGGCAAGAATCTCCAGGCTGTCCACTATCCTTGGGCCAGGCCGGCTGAAGTAGGATGAACCATCCGTGGCAAAGACACGCCCGGCCTTGACCGCGGGAAGATCGCCAACACTTTCAAAATTCACAAGAAGATCCCCTTCCGATTTACATCGAGCCAGATTGAATCCACAGCAAGTCATCACGATGACTTCCGGAGAGAAATCGACCACCTTGCTCCATTCAATTCGGTACGAAGGCCGGTGGAGATTGGAAAGATCGTCCCTGCCGCCGGCGATGTCCGCCAATTCTTTCATCCAATGGCCGCCGCAGTAAGGCGGATTCACCCATTCCATGCAAAATACCCGAGGCCGTCGCGACAGGTTTTTGGTCTTCTGCCGGACGGCGTCAATGCGGCGCTCGAGCGCCCCCACCACACTATCCGCCGCTGCTTCACGCCCCAGCGCTTTGCCCACCGTTTGGATGTTCATGAGAATGTCGGCGAGTGAGTGCGGCTCCAGATTCAGGACCACAGGTTGGGAGGGAAGACTCCTGGCCGCGTCCTGCACACGGTCAAATGAGACGGCGCAGACATCACAAAGTCTCTGAGTGAGGATGAGGTCGGGCTTTAATGTTTCGAGCAGCGGCAGGTCGAGCTCGTAAAGGGAGCCGGTGGTTTCTAAAGTTGAGGTGACGATGGCGTCAATCTTGTCGCTCGAAATACCGTCTGGAATGTTGGTTCGGGTTACTCGAGGAATGGCGGCGGTTTCGGCCGGGTAGTCACATTCGTGAGTTACCGCAACCAGAGACTCGCTCATGCCGAGGGCATAAACGATTTCCGTGGCGCTTGGAAGCAGGGAGCAGATTCGCACTTATAATTCCTTTCGCTCGTGCGTGCCGGCCATGGCCTATTGACCGGCGAGATTCTTCATGCCCATCCAGGTGATGAGCGTTTTATATTGCCACGAATCCTTTTTGTCGGGCCAGCGAATTCCTCCCGCATGGGAAAGCCCTCCGGGTTCGCCTTCGCGCAGGCTGGTGGGCTTGCGCACAATAAAACTGTTGGAAGGCGCCATCTCGTCAACCACCCGGTGCGCGGACTGATAATTGTTTTCCAGTTGTTCGACAGAAAATTTTCCGTCCCGCGATTCCGGCGACTCGAGGTGCAGGATGGCGTGAGTGCTGTGGCAGTTGATGCAGGCAAAGCCGTCCGGGCCGGGCGTGGAGAATATCGGTTCCACACGCTGGACAAAATACGCGTAGTCAAGCTGCTTGTCCGGCGTAGTCTCAACCTTCGCTCCCTTAAGCCAGTTTTGAACGATTTCAAAATCCGGGTCATACTGAGTGTTCCAAAACACGCCGCCATCGTGAATCATGCCGCGTATTGTTCCCTCCGATGCCCGTGGATCCAGCGGCTTCAACAGGAGTTTACTTTTCCCGGGATTCTCCCGATCGATCGCCGCGAGCACGGAAACAAAATTAGTCCTTGACTGTTCGAGAGTGTAACGGCCGTCCGGCTGCGGCGCGAGGATGCGGAACGCGCCGGAAGTGTTGGCTCCGGGAACGTGGCATTGTATGCAAGCGGCGCCGCCATATTTTTTAACAAATAACGGCTGAACAAAGGCGGTGAAATAATTGAAGTCGAATGGAACATTTTCGATCGAGACTTTTTCGCCACTCAGAGAGAGTGCCGGGAGCGAAGGTTTACGGGGAGGGATCGGCAGACCCAGGGCGCGGGATATTCGCAATTGGACGTTCGGATCGTTCTCTTGGAGAGCCGCCATCAACATGGGGCGCACCTGCTCGCGTTGCGCGGGTCCGCCATTCTTCCCAATGGCCAGCAGCAAATCTACCGCGTCACTCCGCACGGTTAAGCTGTCATCATGAAGCGCCGCAGCAACACCATCAACGACGGACGGGATGGCCTGCAATACGCGCGATGCCTGGACCACGCCCAGCACTTCAGGACGCAGCGAACTCCTGGGGTCCGCCAGAAGAGATGCGACCAGGCGCTGGATTGCGGGGTCTGAGGTGAGCATGCCCTCCGGCTTGCCTTGGCGATTTTCGTCGTATTCACCCCGTTCAGCCGAACCGTGAAGAAGATCGAGCGCCACAAGGCGCGCGGGCCGGTCAGAGTCTTGCTTCAATGCGTTTTGAATCGCGGCCAGCGCATTGGCGCCATCTCGCCTGCCACTCCGACGTTCGAAAATCCATCCCATGTTGGCGAGCGCTTTATTTCGCACAGCGCCGTTCGAGTCCTTAAGCGTGTCAAAAATTGCGGGAATCAGTGAATCATCCTGGGCGCGCGGGTCACGGGCAATCCATTGCAGCGCCGAAATCCGTACGTCCGCCTCCGAACTTGCCAGTAATCCGCGCAGCAGTGCAGTGACGTCGCTATCCGTCGTCCGTGGTCCGTTGTCTGGTCCTGCGTACCCACCGAGCCCGAAGAAAAGGCTTAAGAGCACAATGGCTGCGAAAGCGAAGGGTTTTACAAGAGTCTTCATCTTGTTCTTGACTCGCGGAAATTATTTGCCCGAAGCCGGCAATTGACTGTTGGCTACTCTTGTCGAATCCGAATACTGGGTCGGGAATTTGGCGAGCTCCTGCTCCGCCACGTCACGAGTGTGCTTGTCATTTGAGCCGAGATGCTGCATGAGGGCGAGTAAAACGTCACGATCCGCCGACTCGCGAGCAACGGCCAGGGCTTCAAGCGCCTTGCCGGAAATCGCCGGATCGGGTGAATCGACAAGCGGCAGAATGGCGCGGGCCATCGTCTCTGCCGCCTGGTGGTCGTAAAAAGTTATGGAGTCGTAATCGTTACCGATGCCGCCGCGCAGGAAATAATAATCAAGCGCGGTGAGCACGGTTTGCCGGGCCGTCGCGCTTCCTTCGGCGAGCGCCGACGCCAGCTCACTGGCCAGCGGCCTCTCTACTTCGGCAACGCGGGACGCTTCGGCCTTGTCACGATCCGCCTGCAGCGCCATCGAACGCAGCCAGTTCTTGTGGAACTGCACTGTGTTCTCATCAAGAATATTATAAATTGCCTGTGCCACATTCAGGCGCACCAGTGGATTTTCTTGTTCCACTGCGGCCCGT
>DASYXZ010000086.1:0-16504 GCA_035934315.1 Terriglobia bacterium
GGGCTGCCGCTCAACCGTCCAGAACCACGCCAACCGCGAGAAGGTCCGACCTCAACACCGTACAGCCCAAAACCCAGTTCGGCATCGCCAATCAGAAACCAAAATCAGTTTTCAGAAAACCTGGTGAGAAAAGCGGGCTAGTCCATCGGCATTGAATTTGCATCGTCATGTGGAGTGGATGCCTGCTGGCGCGGGAATGCCGGCGTGTGGAAGCGTGGGAGAGGAAAACTAAATTGTTTTGTGATTTCGAAGCGTGGTCTCAGATGGGTAGCGTGGGGGTCTCAGCATTTATAAGAAATGGGGACGCTCACGCCGCTCTTTTGGAAGCTGGCAAACATTAATTCAAATTCCGCGCTGGTTTCCTTGAAGGCCTGGAGCACTGCCGGATCGAAATGCTCAGGCATGGTTCTTCCATCGCCCACGGTAAGAATATCGACCGTCTTCTGGTGGTCGTAGGGAGGCTTGTAGGGGCGGGCGTTGCGCAGCGCGTCATACTGGTCCGCGACAGCGAGAATTCTGGCCGATAGCGGGATATCTTCTCCACTCAAGGCATTTGGATAACCACTTCCATCCCAGCGTTCGTGGTGCGAACATGCGATGCCCATCCCCATTTTGATGAACTGGTTGTTGGGATAAATTCTTAGAACTTCCTGCAGAGTCTGTGAACCAATCACCGTATGCCTTCTCATAGTGATGGTCTCTGAAGGCGTGAGCTCGCCGGGTTTCAAAAGGACCTGGTCCGTGATGCCCACCTTGCCGATGTCGTGCAAAGGCGCGGTGAAAAAGAGATTTTCGATGTACGTGGAATCAATGTGTCCATTGAAATTGGGCAGTCTGCTCAATTGGAGCGCCAAAACTTTTACATAGGCCTGAACCCTCATAATATGATTGCCGGTCGTATCGTCCCGGGACTCCGCCAGCTTCGCCAAAGCGATGATGGTGGCCATCTGGGAGGCGGAGATTTCCTTTACCTGTTCCTGAACCAGGCTGTTCAGATCGCGGTTGTGCCTCTCCAGTTCAACCTGGAGGCGATGCAGCTTCACGTGAGTATCCACGCGAGCCTGCACTTCTTCAAAATGGAAAGGTTTGGTCACATAATCGACGCCCCCGACTGAAAAAGCCTTCATTTTGTCCATGGGTTCGTTAAGGGCGCTGATGAAGATGACGGGAATGTGCTCCAATTTTCCTGTCGCCTTGAAGCGCAGGCAAACTTCGTAGCCATTCATTTCCGGCATATTGATGTCGAGCAGGATCAAATCCGGCGGGTCATTCAGGGCTGCCTGGATGGCCAATTTCCCGCTGGGAACGGGCCGAACCCTGTACCCCTGTTCTTTAAGCATCTGAGAGAGTAACTGCAAGTTGGCGGGAGTATCATCCACCACCAACACGCTGGGCGCCTGCGAAAGCACAGTCGGCTTATCGTTCATGCGCTTCCTCCCCTGAGTAAAAGGTCAAGGATGGTTTGGTATTCGAACCCCTCGGCCATCATCCGCAGTTCCTGCGCCGCGCGAGGGTTTTCCTTCTCCACACTGTCAATCAACTTCATTAATAAATCAAGGTCGGCGTTGATGGTGGCTTCACGCATTTGGCGCACCAAGTCCAGGGGCAGGGATTCAACCGATTCCAAAGTGAGTCTTTTTGCGGCGCTCGCATCCGCCGCGCTTACTGCCTGCGCGATTTCGTCGTAATACTCATATTCGACGCCAAGAAGAGTTCTTATTTTTTCAAACAGCACACCCTCGCGCAAAGGCTTACCCAGAAAATCGTCTGCTCCGGCGGCAATGATCTCGTGCCGGTTCTGGTCCGTCGTGCTGGCGGTAACACATACGATTCTGACTTTCTCTCCTCCCACGACGGCCCTGATCTGGCGAATGGCCTCCAGACCATCCATCACCGGCATGCGATAGTCCAGGAGGATCAAATCCGGGTGCCAGGCAACGAACTGCTGGACGGCTTCCTGTCCATTGGCGACTTCACGGGTCTCGAAGCCAACACCACTGAGCATTTCTGAGAGGAAGGCCCGATTATTTTCCTCATTATCGCCAATCAGTACCCGGTGGCGGATATGGTCAGGGCGGAGCCTTTGGACGCGCCGCATTTCCGGTCTCTCCACCACGGAACCAACTTCCCCTGCCACGATTGGGATATCAAAGCTAAAAATACTTCCTTTCCGCACCTGACTTGTGACCCTGATATCGCCGCCCATCAATCGGACAAACTCGCGACTGATCACCAGGCCGAGGCCGGAGCCGCCACCCGTCCGGCGCCCACTCTCGGTTTGCTCAAAGTAATGGAAGAGCTTGCCCATTTCTGATTCGGTAATTCCCGGGCCCGTGTCCTCCACTTCCGCCTGAAGCCGAAGCCCGGGCTTGTCGCCCTGTTTTGAGCGAACGCGCAAAACAATTCCGCCGCTCTCGGTAAATTTCACCGCGTTCCCCATTAAGTTGATGAGCACCTGTCGAAGCTTGCCCTCGTCGGTTACAACGTAACGAGGGACTTCTCCGATTCGCTCCACCGTGAGTTGGAGCTTCTTGGCGTCGGCCCGGGCGCGAAACATAATCTCCAGATCTTTGAGCAGGGCATGCAGATCAAACACCGCCGAGTTCAAGGTGATGCGGCCCGCCTCAATCTTCGACATCTCCAAAATGTCGTTCACCAGTTCCAGCAGGTGCTCTCCGCTTCGGTTGATGGCGTCCAACTGTTTGCGCTGCTTGCCCGTCAGGGTCGGATCGCGCTGCATGAGCTGGGAAAATCCCAGAATTGCGTTCATCGGGGTGCGTATTTCGTGGGACATGTTGGCCAGGAATATGCTTTTGGCCAGATTCGCCGTCTCCGCTTCCTGGCGTGACCGCACCAGATCGTCTTCGACGTTTTTGTGGTCCGTAATGTCGCGGGTCACCACAACGGCGTAGTTGGTGGGTCCCTGATCGGAAATATAGGGATAAAGGGAGATGGAGCAATACCTGCGGCCGTACACGCCCAAATCCAGCCACATCTCGTATGAAATAGTCTCACCGGCCAGGCAGCGATCCATGAGAGGTTTGATGCTCCCCACAAAGGCAGCCTCGCCCCACTGATCGCTTATGGTCTTTCCCAAAACTTTTTCACGTGATTGAACAAAGGCCTTGCACCATGAATCGTTCACGGCCTGGTACCGGTAGTCTGCGCTGACCAGACTAATCAGGTCAGCCATCGAGTTTGTAATGAACTCATAACTCTCATTGAGTTCTGTTACCTGTTTGCCCTTGCTGATATCACGCGCAATACGTTGAATGCTTGCGTCCTTCTTGTGTTCTGACAGCGGCTGGCCCTTCGTTCCCAGGAAGAGGGGAGGACTGTCTTTGTCCGTTACTTGAAAAAACTCGCTGCCCACAGGTTGGCCTTGAAGGGGACTTTGTTGGAAAGTTTTGCCGGGGCGCTTCATTTTTTCGGATGACGGTCCGCCGCCTCTCTTTCCCGGGAATTCCTTGCGCTGGAGTTCGTTAGGATCCGGAGTTTGCGGCGATTGTTTGGTGGTCATAATGACCCGACCGAGTGTCCCTAAAACACTTCAAAATCAGCAAAGTGCCAAGGATCCCCAAAAGTAAGGATGTGTAATGAAAAACTCATAGATTAGTCTATCAAGAGACTGGCTCTTTGCTTTAAAACTATAACATGGGAACGAAAATTGTCAACGGAATTCGCCCGGAGGTGGTGGCTTATTTTGACCTTGGAGAGTTTCAGGAATGCAAGGTTGCTCATTGCTTTCGGTCTTTGAAAGGGAACCTCATAGGTGGGTCTACGTAGGGACCAGTTCGGTGTTGTTGCTTCTTGTTGGGAATGAAAAGAATGTCGGCGCAACCTAATGTGACGCCTTGCGGTTTGCCTTGAAGTGCTTCATTCAGGTCAATGGGGATTTGCAAAGTGGAACCGTTTTAATGCCTGATGATGAAGATTTTGGCCGAGCGCTTGGAAGCTATTATGGTAAAGCCGCCGGCTCTTGCCGCAGCTTGCGAGATCGTGAGTTTTTCACCTTCCGGCAGGGTATACCGACCTGGTTTCCCCACAGCACGCACGACATATACAATGCAAGCAGTGGCAGAACCTGCCTGACCGCAGGCCTGAGGGCAAGCCCAAGCCGTAACCATAGATGTCAACAAAAGGAACCACGCGAATAGCCCGATTGCGTGAACTGTCTTTGGCACGGTGAACTCCAATACCGAAAGTATATCTCCTATTGAGTAAAGCGCAATCGCGCCCGGCTGAATTAAAAAATGAGGCGCCACCCACCGGGAAATACTGGTGTCATTTGCGAGACACGGGCGGTCCCAAGCGCAGTCATTCGCCTCCCGTGCCTGCGGGAGGAATCCACAATGAAACTTTTCTCCCCAAGCCATCTCGACACGGAATCGAGTAAAATGAAAAGCGGCAACCTGACATCCCGATTCGTTTTGAAGGCAGGCGAAAACCGAAATGGTGGTCACGGAAATATTCAAGTCGATTCAAGGCGAGTCTTCATTTGTGGGGCTGCCTTGTGTTTTCATTCGTCTGACGGGGTGCAATCTGCGCTGCCATTGGTGCGACACGGCATATTCTTTTTATGGCGGGCAAAATATGACGCCGGACGAAGTGCTGGGGCGGGTGCGCGAATTGGGCGGGAAGCTGGTGGAGTTTACGGGGGGCGAGCCACTGCTGCAAAAGGACGTTCAGCCGCTGGCCGCGCAATTGGTGGGCGAGGGCTTTCGCGTCCTCATGGAAACCAGCGGGGAGCGGTTTGTGGGCGACCTGCCGCGCGCCGTGGTGAAAGTGTTGGACGTGAAGTGCCCGGGCAGCGGCGAGAGTGATAAATTTTGTCTCGACAATCTTGCCGTGCTCGAAAGGAAAGATGAGATCAAATTTGTGATCGTCGATGAGAACGATTATCGCTATGCCCTGGATTTTATCTCAAAACATCAGCTCCATGACCGGGTGGACGAAGTGATCTTTTCCCCGGTCTTTGGCCGGCTTCAACCGCGCCAGCTTGCCGAATGGATTTTACGCGACGGCCTTGAAGTGCGCATGGGAATGCAGATTCATAAATTCATTTGGGAACCGGAAACCAAGGGAGTTTGAAGAGAGTGAAGTTTGAATTGTGAATAGTGAATGGTGAATGAAGAAAAAGAAAAATTAGAAACTGGAAAATGGAAACTGGAAATTAGAAACTGGAAAACAGAAAGTGAAAACCAAAAATCCCCCATCAAAAATCCCCCATCAAAAATCTAAAATCGAAAAGCCCCTGGCTGTCGTTCTGGCGAGCGGCGGAATGGATAGCTGCGTCACCACCGCCATGGCCCATCAGGAGTATCGCCTGGCGATGCTGCACGTGGGCTATGGGCAGCGCACGGAGCGGCGCGAGCTTGCGGCTTTCAACGCTCTGGCGGATTTTTATCGCGTCGAGCATCGCCTGGCGTGCCGCCTGGATCATCTGCGCGCCATCGGAGGGTCAAGCCTCACGGACACCCACATTGCCGTGGAGCGTGCTGACCTTGACCGCAGGGAAATTCCCTCAAGCTACGTGCCTTTTCGCAACGCGCATTTTCTTTCCATCGCCGTTTCGTGGGGCGAGGTGCTGGGCGCGCGCAGGATATATATCGGCGCCGTGGCGGAGGATAGCTCGGGTTACCCGGACTGCCGCCCGGAATATTACGCGGCATTCAATCGCGTTATTACTGCGGGTACCAAGCCTGAAACGCGGCTGGAGATTGCCACGCCCATTATCCACATGCGCAAGAGCGAAATCGTGCAACAGGGGCTGGCCTTGGAAGCGCCCTTCGCGCTCACCTGGTCTTGCTATCAGGCTGAGGACGTTGCCTGCGGCGTCTGTGACAGTTGCGCGCTGCGCCTGCGCGCGTTTGAGGAGGCGGGCGTCGAAGATCCCATCCCGTACGCAGTGCGGCCAATTTACAGCCGTACTCGCAAGAATAGGAATTGACCTTCAATAATTGACGGAGCGCCAGGATGTACCTGTCAACTTTCAACTTTCGACTCTCAACTGACTTCTGGGGTTGAGTTCGCATCTAATCTCAGGGTAGAATAAAACCAGCGTGCATCTGCAAGAGGAGGAAACTATGTTCCTGACGAAAATGAAGAAGTGGCTTGCGTTCACGATTATTGTGGCGGCGATGAGCGCCGCTCTTCCCTTATTCGGACAATCCGGTGGACTTACGGGAGAAGTTAAAGACGAAAAGGGAAACCCGATGGTTGGCAATCCCGTTATCATTGAACGGACCGATGTGAAGGGAACATACAAAGCCAAGACGGACAAACATGGCCACTACATTTATATCGGCCTGCCCCTGGGGATGTACAAGATCACTCTGGAGGATTCCGCCGGAAAGGAAATCTACCATTTTACCGGCGTCCACATTGGAATGGGCGACCCCTCAGAGCAGGACTTTGATATGGCCAAGCTAAGGGCGGAAGATGCCAAGGCGGCCCAGTCCAACCCGGAATTGCAAAAGAAGATGGAAGAGCAAAACCAAGAGCAAAAACAGTTTACGGGGTTGAAGGCGCTGTTTGACCAGGGGCAGGCGCTCTTTGGCGAAAAAAAATATGCAGAAGCCGCTGCCATGTTTGAGCAGGCGGTCCCCTTGGCCAAGGACAAGAATCTGATTGCCGTCCTCGGCCGCCTTGCCGATAGCTACGAAAATGCCGGTCAGTATGACAAAGCCGTGGAGAACTATCAAAAAGCTATAACGGCCGACCCTGCAGATGCCGAATTGCATAACTCACTGGGCACCGTTTATGCCAAGACCAACAAGATCCCCGATGCCCAGGCGGAGTTTAAAAAGTCGGCCGAATTGAATCCCGCCGGTGCTTCGCGCGCCTACTTTAACCTTGGAGTTGTAATGTATAATGCCGGAAAAATGGACGAAGCCTCCGAGGCCTTCAAAAAATCCACTGCCGCCGATGCCAGTTACGCCGACGCTTACTTTTGGCAATCGCTTGCGCTGATGGGTAAGGCCACCATGCAAGGCGACAAAATGGTTGTCCCGCCGGGCACCGTGGAGGCCTTGCAAGCTTACTTAAAGCTTCAACCTAACGGGCCGAACGCCCCCACTGCGCAGCAGATGCTCCAGACCATTCAAAGCCAAATGCAGACAGAATTAAAGGTTTCAAAGAAAAAGAAGAAGTAAGGGGTGATTCTGCCCAGGTCGCACGCCTCTTTCCATGAAGCAATTTCATTGGCTGTCATGTTGGCTGTCATGTTGGATGGTGACCGCAGGCTTGGGGGCGGGCACCCTGCTGCGTGCCGACACGGTTTACCAGACGAGCCCGCAGGGCAAGCAAGTGGTGATCCAGCGCGATGCAATTGTGGTGAAGGAGGATGGAAACTACCTTTACTATAAACATTTCGATTTGAAAGAGCGGCGGGTGGAGAAGGTTAGCCTGAACAAAGGCAGCCTCCCTTTTCAGGTGACCAAAGCTCCCGCGGCAGACCGCCAACAGATTGTGGATGTCTGGAAGCGTTTTGGGTATCAGGTAACAGTAACGGATCTGGCCGGAAAAACCACCCGGGTGTATGACGCCTACCTTGATTTCTATCCGCCCGCCGGACGCGGATCGCTGCTCGAGTCAGTTCCCGCCAGAACATCGTTCCCAATTTTGATTCAGGGTGGCAGCGCCGATGAAGTGGAATTCTCAAACATCGCCCGCATTGAATTTCAAGGCCGGCAAATGAGAGTAACTTTGCGAAGTGGGGAAGTGGAAGTGGGGACCTTCCTCATGCCCACCCAGCGCCCCGCCGAAGCTCGTCTCCTGGGCATTACGGACCATTACGATCCGGCGAGCGCGGATGTGTTTGACTTTTCCCAGACCCTCGCGGGCTTGAAAGAAATCCGGTTTGATAATCAGTGAAGTGTAAAAAGTGACGGGCGACAAACCCGGGCGAAGACCTGAAGAATCGGACCCTGGACATCCAAAAGTCTTCAGTCTTCGGCGCCTTGCTGATGGCGCCTCGCGGGGGCATTCAAGGGAAAAGTTTTCATTCAAGTAAACCATTTATCTAATTTCAGCATCCCACCACACCGTATTCGCTTGACTTCTGCCGCAATCCCCCGATACAATGAATCAGTTTCTTCACCAAATTAAAGGGGGCCTAATGGACTTCCAGGTCGGGGAGAAGGTTGTCTATCCAAACCAGGGTGTGGGCATCATCGAGCAGATCTCTACCAGAAATCTTACCGGACAGCCGCAGATGTTTTATCTGCTCAAACTCAATGCCAGCAGCATGCGCGTGATGGTGCCGATGACCAACGTTGACAGCGTGGGACTGAGGCGGGTGGCAAAGAACCGCGAAATTGGCACGATCCTCGATTTTCTCCACAAGGGCCGGTGCAAATCCCCGCAAGATTGGAAATGGCGGTTCAAGGAAAATACCGAGAAGATGAAAAGCGGTTCGCTGCAGCAGGTGGCCGAAGTATTAAAGACCCTGGTGATGCTGAATCAAATCAAGCCGCTTTCGTTTCGCGAAAAGAAAATGCTCGACCGCGCGTGGGGATTGATGGTGGATGAGATTGCGGTGGCCCGCGGCCTGACCAGGGAAAGCGTGGAGAGCCAGCTTGTCAAAGCTCTCAACAAATCCAACCTTAAGGTTCCGCTGCCCAGTTAAATCACGCTTTTCGCACTAGATTAATGAGGGGTTCGCCTGAACCCCTTGCGTTTTGCTCCAATCGTTCACCCATGGTCATGCGCGAATTTCCGCTCGCGTCACAGACTGGGCATCCAATCGAAATCTTACCCGCGACGAACACAAACGAATATCAGAAATATCTGGAAATCATGCGCCGCCTTTCAGGGCGGCACTTTCAGCATTCATGGTGCAGATCAAACCCGGAGGCAAATTGAGCGGCGCCAGCGTGGCGGCAAATCATAAATTCAATCTGGATGATTGTGGCCACTCGGGGCACACCGAGCGCATCCAAACAAGAGGCGGGCGGCGTGCAGGGGTTCGAAGGGGAGGAAATGCCTGCCAAAAGCCTTTCCAGGGCATACGGTAGATTTCCACAAGCTATTGGGGTAACTCATAAAAAAAACACCAGTACTTGTAGTTTTCTCTTGACAAGCCCATTTCACGGGGGTACAGTACCGTCCGGCTCAAGTGAAGCGGTTTTCGTTGAGCGTGAAAATTGAATTTTTGATATTTGCTGTGGGCCGGTTCGGAGAGCGTTGAGGGGACGCGCCGGGCGGGCTGATCGAGTCCCGTTTTTTGTCGGGCGTAAGACCAACCAAAAATCAAGAATCAGGCGCCAACAAGTTGAGCGGAGGTGTTTATGGCGGAGCGGGATGCTGTGTCCACGGTAACAAAAAACGCGAGTGCTTCCGCTGGAACTCCAAGCCGCCACGCCGAGCACGGCCTGACCGTCAAGCGTTTTTTTACGAAGGCCGGCGTCCATCCTTTTGACGAAGTCGAATGGGAAACGCGCACCGCGTCCATCCAGAACAATAAAGGCCAGACCATCTTCGAGCAGCGCAATGTGGAAGCGCCCAAAGACTGGTCCATGACGGCGACGAACATTGTCGCGTCAAAATATTTTCACGGCAAGCTGGGGACAGCGGAGCGCGAGCAAAGCTTGCGGCAACTGATTGGCCGCGTGGCAGACACCATCGCGCAGTGGGGTGTCGAGGGCGGATACTTCCGCACTGAAGAAGACGCCCAAACTTTTCACGATGAGTTACTTCATTTATTGGTTCGACAGAAAGGCGCGTTTAATTCCCCTGTGTGGTTTAATTGCGGCTTGTGGCACAAGTATCACCGCCAATCGACTGGCGGCGGATGGTATTGGGATCCGGCCACGGGCAGCATCAAGAAGGAGACCGAGGCCTATCGTCACCCTCAGTGCTCTGCCTGCTTTATCAACTCCGTCCAGGATAACCTCGAAAGCATCCTGACCCTTGCAAAAACGGAAGGGATGCTCTTCAAGTGGGGTTCGGGCACAGGCACGAACCTCTCACCACTTAGGTCTTCCTTGGAGTCACTGTCAGGCGGCGGTGAGGCCTCCGGTCCCCTCTCTTTCATGAAAGGTTATGACGCGTTTGCGGGCGTCATCAAGTCGGGCGGCAAGACTCGCCGCGCCGCCAAGATGGTGATCCTGAATATCGATCATCCGGACGTGGTGGACTTCATTGAGTGCAAGGCCAAAGAGGAGCGCAAAGCGTGGGCGCTGATCGAGGCCGGCTACGATTCGGCGATCGATGGCGACGCTTATTCCTCCATCTTTTTCCAGAACGCCAACAACAGCATCCGCGCCACCGATGATTTTATGCAGGCTGTCACTGACGACGCCGATTGGGCAACCCGGCGGGTAACCAATGGCCAGCCGGTTAAATCCTACCGGGCGAGCGACTTGATGCGCAAGATCGCCGAGGCCGCGTGGCAGTGTGGCGACCCGGGAATGCAGTTTGACACCACCATCAACAAATGGCATACGTCCAAGGCCACGGCGTCCATTAACGCCTCAAACCCTTGCAGTGAGTACATGTTCCTGGATGACTCGGCGTGCAACCTGGCATCGTTGAACCTGATGAAGTTTGTCGCGCCTGACATGCGGTTTGATGTGGAAGCCTACCGTCAGGCGGTGGACATTTTTATTACGGCGCAGGAAATCCTGGTGGATAACGCGAGCTACCCAACTGAAAAGATCGCGCAGAACTCCCACGATTTTCGCCCGCTCGGTCTTGGCTACGCCAATTTGGGCGCGCTCCTCATGGCCAACGGCCTGCCATACGATTCCGATGGCGGCCGCGATTTTGCCGCCGCGGTTACGGCCGTGATGCACGGGCAGGCCTATCTCACTTCTTCCCGCATCGCCGCGGAAGTGGGGCCCTGCGAAGGGTACGCGGTGAACAGGGATCCATTCCTCGGCGTCATTTCAATGCACCGGCAGGCGGTGGGCAACATTAACGCGCGCAACGTGCCTGACCATGTGATGGAGGCGGCCAGAAAAATCTGGGATGAATGTCTGGCCAACGGCATGAAGTACGGCTACCGGAACGCTCAGGTGACCGTTCTGGCCCCAACCGGCACCATTGGCTTCATGATGGATTGCGACACCATGGGTGTTGAGCCGGACCTGGCTCTGGTGAAGTACAAAAAGCTGGTGGGCGGCGGGCTGATCAAGATCGTCAATAATGGCGTGCCTGCGTCCCTTTTGAAACTCGGCTACACCCACGATGAGACGAGCGCCATCGTTCACTTTATCGATGAGAATGGCACCATTGAGGGCGCGCCCCATTTGAAGCCCGAGCACCTGGCGGTTTTTGATTGCTCTTTGATGCCCGCCAACGGCAAACGCTCCATCCATTACATGGGCCACGTCCGGATGATGGCGGCGGTGCAGCCGTTCATCTCCGGAGCGATTTCAAAAACTGTAAACCTTCCCGAAGAGGCTACCGTGGAAGACGTTTCCAGCGCCTTCATCGAGTCCTGGCGCATGGGCATCAAGGCGATTGCGATCTATCGCGACGGGTCGAAAAAGAGCCAGCCGCTGAACACCTCAGACGCAAAGCCGCAGAAGAAGGAGTCGGAAGAAAAACAGGCAGCCGCGGTTCCCGAAACCAGAATTCCGATTCCCGCACCTTCAACCCCCAAGCCTTTCCGGCGCAAGCTGGCGGACGAGCGCCGCGCATTTACCCACAAGTTTAGCGTGGGTGGGCACGAAGGCTACTTGACCGTCGGCCTCTATGATGACGGCCAGCCCGGTGAAATCTTCATCACTATGGCCAAGGAAGGCTCCACTATTTCCGGCCTGATGGATTCCTTCGCCACCGCGGTTTCGCTGGCCTTGCAATATGGTGTGCCGCTCAAAGTGCTTTGCGACAAGTTCAGCCACGCCCGCTTTGAACCCAGCGGTTGGACGCCCAATCCGGATATTCGCTTCGCCAAGTCCACCATGGATTACATCTTCCGCTGGATGGCCTTGAAGTTTTTGCCCAAGGACGCCCAGCCACGCGAGGATTTGAGCGTGACGGCGCCCAACGGCGCGGAAGTGGAAAACGCCGCGCAACTGGCTTCGCAGTTTACCCGCGCCGCGGGCGACCGCCCGGTGGAAGGCTCCGCCTATGAGGCGTCAGGGCAGCCTTCGCTTGCCGGCGTTGTGCATGCGGACGACGCGCCAAGCTGTTCGGATTGCGGCGCCATCATGGTGCGCAACGGCGCCTGCCATCGCTGCATGAATTGTGGGAGTACCAGCGGATGCTCGTAGCCATAGCGGTCAGGCAGTACAACAGGAGAGCCACACTGTTTGAATCATATCCAAGTCGAAAGCAAAAACGGGCCACCAAGGAGCATCGGGTGGCCTTTCTCTTTTTAGGAGATTAGCGTGGACGTTGCTGAAGCGTTGCGCGCGATTTGCACCACCGGCGAAGGTTGCTGCTGGTATTGCGACCAGAGGCTGCCGCGCCAGTCGGAAGAGGCCATCGGCGCGGGCTGGGATGTTCAACGCTTGCACGGGGAACGCGTGGCGAGCATCATCCTGGTCTGCCCGGAGTGCGCGCGAGAAAAGATGGAGATGGGGGAG
The DNA here is from genome assembly GCA_035934315.1 of Terriglobia bacterium. Classification (GTDB taxonomy): domain Bacteria; phylum Acidobacteriota; class Terriglobia; order UBA7540; family UBA7540; genus DASYXZ01. The sequence continues at coordinate 12,537 of DASYXZ010000086.1, forward strand.
GAAGGTTTCCTGCGCAACCTCTCCATGCGAGTTTGTAACTCGACTTGCTGAAAAGGGAGGGTGCGCCGGGCTTTGGGCCGGGGGATTCCACCTTTAAGGGCGGCGCACTAGGGCGCTTTGCCAATCCGATTGAATGTTGGCTTGATAAGACCAGCCTGATCAAGGAGGGTGCTATGGAAGAAGAGAAGAGAATCCGATCATACTTTAAAGAGCAAGTGCGCCTGGTGATCGCGCAAAGCACTCGCGAACCGGAGGGTTTCCTTTCCTACTTCGTTGACCACGAGCCCAAAGACGAAGAGATTTTGGGCCTGCTCGCCGTCACCTCGCTGATGGGCGGTGATGACGATATGTCCGATAGTTTTCCCACCACCGTTGAAGCGCTGGCTGCGCTTTCGCCCACCCGCCAGGCGGAAATTTGCCGCGAGTTCCGCAAAGAACTGAAGAACTGTCTCCGCCAAATCAGCGCCGCTTAGAGCGCATCTGCATCGCGCGCTGTAATCCAAGTTTCAATTTGTTCCAATTGGTCCCGCGCAATCACACTGCCTGTGGAGTGGCCGGCGCGCCCCAGCGCATTTCGGCTATAGTACCTGAGGGCAGAATGCGCGGATTTATAAACCATTCCTTTCGGACGGCCAGAGGAGGGCATTATGACTGAAGATCATAACGTGTCGCATCGCCGCCAGTTCTGCGCTCTGTGCGGGCAGTTGATGTTTGCATATTTCCGCTCGCCCGATGGACATTTTGGCCTGGTTAATTCTGTCGATCGCTCCAACTCCCCGGGAAATGATGACAGCTTGCGGTGCCAGACCTGCGGCGCGCGTTACCGCCTGCTCGATCGCCTGAATGCCATGGGAGCGCCGGTGGAGAGGAAGTAGGCAGAAGGCACTTACCCTCAATGGACGGTGTTCCTGAATGGGGGGGGACGGAGCAAATGGCTCGCCGCGGCGAGTGAAATGGTAAATGGTAAATGTTAAATTGAGATGCTGGTTATTTGGTTTGGCAGGGCAACATGAAATCGAAAAACTTCCTATTGTCGCCGGAAAATTTGCCGATGTATCTCGAAGACAAGAAACTTGTGAAGGACGCCAATGACTGCGTGGTTCGCGAGCTGGGTGGCGGTGTCTCGAATATTGTCTTGCTCGTCGAGTGGCCCGATGATCCCGAGCGGCGTTGGGTAGTCAAGCAATCGCTCGGAAAGCTTCGGGTGAAGGACGACTGGCGGTCGGACCGCGAGCGTATTTTCCGCGAGGCAGATGCCATCCACATGCTTCGTCCGATACTTGGCAACGCGCTTCCTGAAGTGATTTATAAAGATCAGCGGAATTTTCTGTATATCATGACCGCCGCGCCCCGAGGCTCGCAGGTATGGAAAGAGTCTCTGCTGGCCTGCCGGCTGTCAGACCTGAGCGTAGCGCGCGAAGTTGGACTGCTGCTCGCGCGACTGATTAATTCCACCGCAGCGAGTTCTAAATTTGAGCTTTGGTTTCACCAGCGAACTAATTTTGATCAACTCCGGATCAATCCTTACTACCGCACCACGGCGTTGCGCCAAGCCAACCATCCCCAAGTGCAAACGGCCCTTCGAAAATTGATTACAGATTCTTTGAAAATTCAAACCTCCCTCGTCCACGGTGACTACAGCCCCAAAAATATTCTGGTCCACGGAAAGGACATCTTTCTCATTGATTTCGAGGTTGTCCACTGGGGAGATCCCTCGTTTGACGCGGGCTTTCTCTTGAACCACCTTTTTCTGAAAGCCTTCCACCGGCCCCAGTTCGCGTCCATCTATTTTGACGCAGTGCGCGAGTTCTGGAAGGCACTCCATGCCGGTCTGGGACTGGATGAAACCGGGGATTTCGAAACCATGACGATTCGTCATCTCGGCGGACTGATGCTGGCGCGGATCGACGGCAAATCGCCGGTCGAATATATTAATGACGAGAAAACCAAAGCGCGGGTGAGGAAAGTGGGGAAAAGTATTTTGCTTGTACCACCCTCAAATATGAACGAACTTGTCGCGGTCATTTCCAATGAGTTCTAGCGCGCCGATGGACAGCCATTTTTATCGTTATCTAAAAGAGGGCAATAATACGCGGGGCGCTTTTGTCTTTCACCATACTTAATCCTCTATGGCCCTGATTCACCAAATTCGCGCGCGAGAAGTTTTCGACTCGCGGGGTAATCCCACCGTTGAAGTTGAAGTCATGCTCAACGACGGCGCCTGGGGGCGGGCCATGGTTCCTTCCGGCGCCTCGACGGGCACTGGCGAAGCGTTGGAGCTTCGCGATGGCGACCCGAAGCGGTATCTGGGCCGCGGCGTGCGCAAAGCAGTCGCCAACATACAAGATGAAATTGCACCCGCCCTCCAGGGAGGGGAGGCGAGCGGCCAACGGGCTCTGGATGAGCGCCTGATCAACCTTGATCGTACAGACAACAAGCGCCGGCTGGGAGCCAATGCAATCCTGGGAGTGTCACTTGCCGTGGCTCGGGCCGCGGCGAACTCCGCGGGGTTGCCCTTATATCGATACCTGGGTGGTGATGCGGCCGTGGAATTGCCCGTTCCCATGGTGAACATCCTGAGCGGTGGAATTCATGGCGGAGGGAACATCGACTTTCAGGATTTTATGGTCGTACCTTTGCGTGCGCGCCGTTATTCGGAGGCGCTTGAGGATGCGGTGGCGGTTTACCGAACCATGAAGGACGTTTTGAAATCGCGAGGTTTTTTCGAGGCTGGCGTTGCTGATGAAGGCGGCTATGCGCCCGTCCTCACCTCGAATGAAGCGGGATTCGAGCTGATGGTGGAGGCTTTTGACCGGGCGGATTTGAAACCTGGCAGGGATGCTGCGATCGCCGTCGACGTTGCCGCCAGCCAATTCGGAAGCGGGGGAAAATATGTCCTTTCCAAAGAAGGAGCGAAACTGGAATCGGCGCAGTGGGTTGAGAAGCTGGCGGGTTGGGCCGGGCGCTATCCGATCATTTCAATTGAGGATGGCATGGCAGAGGAAGATTGGGCGGGTTGGAAAACCTTGACGGAACGCCTCGGGTCCCGATGCCAATTACTGGGTGACGATCTTTTTGTGACCCACGCGGCTCGATTGGAGAGGGGAATCCGCGAGAGGGTGGCCAACGCAGTGCTGGTAAAAATGAATCAGGTCGGAACGCTCAGTGAAACGCTTGAGGTTGTGGATATGGCGAAGCGAAATGGCTACCGAACCGTGGTCAGTGCGCGCTCAGGCGAGACTGAGGATGACTCGCTCGCCGACCTTGCAGTGGCCACGCGTGCCTCCCAAATCAAGATTGGCGCCATCACGCGTTCGGAACGGTTGGCCAAGTATAACCGCTTGTTGAGAATCGAGCAGGAACTGGGCGGGAGAGCAGAATTTCAAGGAGTTGAGGTTTATTCCCGTTTACCATTCCGATAAAACGTTAGTCCCTGATTATATCGCAAAGCGCAAATTGTGCTTGCATATTATCCATAAACGTGTTAAACCACTGGGGCTTAGCAAGGTCTGATAGGTTTTATAAGGTGGTGATGGCCGGCCAGGGCCGGGGCGAAATAACAAGGGGGTTGAATGGTGCTAGCGCCGCCCCTTGCATCGGGCGGCCAATTAATTTCCCGACGATCGATTTTTTTGTGGAATCTTATTCAGTGTTTGGGTAATCTAAACATTCGCTTGGGGTAATCTGGCTCGGGTCTGTAGTTTTTCATCATTACCGATTTATTTTTTTGGAATCAATTTAAGGAGGAAGTTTCAATGCACACGCGACGTCTAAAATCCATAACAAGTATTCTTGCTTTGTTGATCGCAGTCTCGGTGGGATCTGTGCAAGGATGGGCGGACAAATCGACCGGGAGGTTGCGAGTGACGGTCCGGCCGGTGGAGTCGGAAATCTTCATTGACGGCTTGCACATGGGCGATGCCAGTTATGATGGCACGCTGACGGTGCCGGATATCGGGCCGGGCGAG
>DASYXZ010000088.1:0-21609 GCA_035934315.1 Terriglobia bacterium
GTGGTTTGCCGCGACGCTGACGGGGCCACCTGCGCGGCTGGCCCTGACCACTCTTGGACCAGAGAATGCGCCTGGCTTGGGAGTTGCAGCCACTGCCGGCGCTCCGTGGTTTACAGAGGCAAATTGCCCTCGATCATGCCGCGCAATCTGCAATTGCTGCCGCTGCGTGGATGTAGGCGGACCATGTCGCAACTTCGCCGCCGCCATTTCCGTGGCAGTGGGCCGGGCGTTGATGCCACCGGGGCCTCCATTAAAGCTGACATGGGTCATCGTGGTGTTGACCACGGACTTGTTATAAACATTTGTTATGCTCGTGGTCCTCACGTTATTCACCACCGTGTTGTAAAAGAAGGTTCCGTTGCTCCAATACCCGCCGTAATACCCATAACCAGTGTATCCAAACCCATAGTCAATACCTCCATAGAAGCCCACCTCTGGTCCCCAGAAACCTTCATTCCAGAAGTAGTCATCGTTGTCCCAGGCCCAATATCCGGGAGTCCATAGCGCGCCCGGGAAAGGAGCCAGCACCCATGTGCCGGGTACCCAGAAGTAGCCGTCGGGACCCCAAGCCCAATAACCGGGCGTCCAGATATAACCCGGCCCCGGGATAAGGGGCTGTTCATATACCGGCAGCGGGGGTGGAGCGACAACCACCGCGACGCCGATATTCACGCTGGCGCGCGTAGCCGATGGCGCGCCCAGTAACATAAGGGCGATAAACAATGCGCAGATGAGTCGGCTGGCGATCCGTGCCGCGAAATGACTTTGCCGACTATGGCCTGACGTCAAAGATGTGAACCCGCTTGCTTTTGATTCTGGCCCAGTGTCCTCAACTTGAACCTGAGTGATGCCAAGCGAAGTTTCTTTAAATCGATTAAATGAGAAATCATTAGATATAAATTTTTGTCGCATCATATAAAACACCTCACTCGGTAGAGAGGCAATGCGCGTGCCAAACACGCGACCTTCCAGCTCAGGTAAGGCGTAACCCCCAATTTTTCAATGAGTTTTGATGAGCCTTGGGAAAATAGTGACAATGTGCCTGCCTGCGTGGAGTGAGAAAAAACTACCCGTTACCAGTCATCTTTACTCAGGTGGAATCAGTCCGATTGTTTCTCAGGAATGGTTGGGAGAGTCTGGTCAAAGAATCGAAATTAGAAATTCGAAATGAAACTACGAAGGGCAAATTGAAAATCTGAATTCGAGTCACGCTAGACACTTTCGCCGCTTTCTCTCTATAATGCAGTGTTTATGCATCGTCGGAGGTTTCATGCAGAAGGTGTTGGATCTGAAGAGCACGCTTAATTTGCCGCACACAGACTTTTCCATGAAGGCCAACCTGCCGCAAAACGAGCCCAAGTGTCTGGCCGCGTGGGCGAAGGAAAATCTCTACCAGCAAATCCGGACGGCGCGGCGCGATGCGCCGCTCTTCACCTTGCATGACGGTCCGCCTTACGCGAACGGCCGGATCCATCTGGGTACGGCGCTGAACAAAATCCTGAAGGATTTTATCGTCAAGTCGAAAACGCTGGCGGGTTTTAACGCCCCCTACGTTCCCGGGTGGGATTGCCACGGCCTTCCGATTGAAATTAACGTGGACAAAGAATTGGGCCCGCGCAAGACACAGATGTCGCAGGTTCAAATCCGGCAGGCTTGCCGGCGCTTTGCGGAGAAGTTCGTGAATCTTCAACGCGAAGATTTTAAGCGGCTGGGCATTTTCGGCGAGTGGGACAAACCATATCTCACCATGGATTTTTCTTATGAGGCCGTGATCGCCGAGACTTTCCTGACCTTCCTTGAAAAGGGCTACGTCTATCGCGGCCGCAAATCGATTTATTGGTGCATCTCAGACAAGACAGCGCTGGCGGAAGCGGAAGTGGAATATGCGGACCACCGCAGCCGGTCGATCTATGTGAAGTACGCTTTGGTTTCCGACCCGGCAAAACTTGATCCTGCTCTTGGCGGCCGAAAGATTTCCGTAATCATCTGGACTACCACGCCCTGGACGCTTCCCGCCAGCATGGCTGTCGCTTTTCATCCCGATTTTGAATACGTGGTGGCGGCGGATGGGGGCGGGGAAGCGTACCTGATGGAAAGTCGCCGGTACCAACCCACGCTTGCTGAAACAGGTTTGAAGGCGCCGCAGGTTTTGGCTCGAATTCCCGGGAAAAAGCTGGAAGGGATTGCCATGCAACACCCTTTCCTTGATCGAAAAGTTCCCGGTGTGCTGGCGAAATATGTGACGGCGGAAGATGGGACGGGCGCCGTACACACCGCGCCTGGCCATGGACGTGAAGACTTTGAGACGGGCGAAAAATATGGGCTTGAGATTTATTGCCCAGTGGGCGAATCGGGCGAGTTTACCGAGGGCCTGCCGGAATATAAGGGCAAGAAAGTTTTCGATGCCAACGAGCCGGTCATTGGATTGTTGAAAAAGCGCGGAGCGCTGGCGGGAGCGCCCGGCTGGCTGAATCATTCCTATCCGCATTGCTGGCGATGTCACAACCCCATCATCTTCCGCGCCAGCGATCAATGGTTCATTGAAATCGATCACGCCCGAATGCGCCAGCGCGCGCTTGATGAAATCAAGAAGGTTCACTGGTCGCCTGAATGGGGCGAGGATCGCATCACCAACATGATTGCCACGCGGCCGGACTGGTGCGTCTCGCGCCAGCGCGTTTGGGGCGTGCCCATCACAGTCTTCCACTGCGAGACTTGCCAGAAACCCCTGATGGATTCCAAGCTCGCCGCACCGGCAATCCAACTCTTCCGCAAGGAAGGCGCTGACGCCTGGTACGCCCATCCTGTTGAAGATTTGCTGCCGCCGGGAACCAAGTGCCCCCATTGCGGTGGATCAAAGCTGCGAAAAGAAACTGACATTCTTGACGTTTGGTTTGATTCAGGTTCGAGCAACCTTGCGGTTCTTGGTCACCGGTCGGACGTTCCGTGGCCCGCCGATGTGTACACTGAAGGCGGCGACCAATACCGGGGATGGTTCCACAGCTCGTTGCTGGTGGCCATCGGCACCCGTGACGCCGCGCCTTACCGGACAGTGCTCACCAGCGGCTGGGTGCTTGACGCCGAAGGCCGCGCCATGTCGAAGTCGCTCGGCAACGTCATCGACCCGAATGAAGTGATCAAGTCGCACGGCGCGGAAATTCTGCGCCTCTGGGTGGCTTCCGTGGATGTGCGCGAGGATGTGGTGATTTCTCCCGACATCCTGGCGCGACTTTCCGAAGCCTATCGAAAATTGCGCAACACCTTTCGCTATTGCCTTGGAAATTTGTACGATTTTAATCCGCAAACGGATCAGGTGCAGGGCGATCAACTGGAAGAAATAGACGCGTGGGCTCTCGCCCAGACGGCGGAGTTGATGGAGCGCGTGAAAGCCGCTTATGACGATTACGCTTTCCACAAGGTTTATCGCGCCCTCTACGATTTTGCCACCGTGGACTTAAGCGCTTTTTATTTCGATATTCTCAAAGACCGGCTCTACACGGCGCCGGCAAAGTCCGTGCGACGACGAGCCTCGCAGACCGCGCTCCATAAAATTGCGGACGCGCTGGTGCGCGCCGTCGCGCCCCTGATGTGTTTCACCGCGGAAGAGATTTGGGGGCACTTGCAGGTTGTTGCGCACGTCCCTGCAGGGTCGAGCGTCCACACTGCGGAGTTCCAATCGCCGGAGCAACTGCGTCGCGGGCTCACCCAATCGCACCTGCAGCGGCTTGCCAACTGGCCTCACCTGATTGCCATTCGCAATGAGGTCTTAAAGGCGCTTGAGGTTGTTCGCCGGGAAAAATTTATCGGAACACCGCTGGAGGCTCGGGTGATCCTGGCGGCGGAGGGCGAGGTCGCGTCCTTGCTCCAGGAATATCGTTCCCTGTTGCCCACCCTTTTCATCGTGTCACAAGTTGAATTGAAAAACGGTCCACTGGCGGGCTCACACCAAACAGAAATTCCCGGCTTCCAGGTGCACATTGAAAAGGCTTTGGGGCAAAAATGCGCGCGCTGCTGGAACTATTCCGAGCGTGTGGGGGAGGACTCGCGTTATCCAGAGGTCTGTGAACGATGCGCTGAGGCGCTTAAGGAAATTGAAAAGGGACGTCTATAGGCCCTTCAGTAGGGATATAAAATTCAGTTTTAAGCTTAGAAATTGGAAACTGCCAAGCCTGATCCGGGGGCAGGCTTCGATTTTCTAATTTTGAGTTTCCAGTTTCCGGTTTCGCCATGTCTGAAGGTCTCACAGCCCGGGTAAAAAATATTTCGCGAATCATGTCGGCTTGCATCGCGCTGCTGGTTTTTGCGGGCGACCAGATGACCAAGGCCATGGTGGTGAGCAGCATTCCGGAGCATGCCACCATTCCGATTATTCCGCACTTTTTCAATCTCACTCACGTGAAGAACGCTGGCGCGGCTTTCGGCCTTTTCTCTGATACTCCCTCCCCGCTGAAGACTGCCATCTTGATTGCGGTTTCCATCGCGCTCCTCGTCACCGTCTTCACTTATGCGTGGCAAAGCCGCCGCCTGCATTGGGAAGCCGGTGTGGGCCTGGCGCTGATCCTGGGAGGCGCTTTTTCAAACCTGGTGGACCGCATCCGCATGGGACAGGTGGTGGACTTTCTCGATTTTTATTTTCGAAGTTACCATTGGTATACATTCAATCTGGCGGACAGCGCGATCGTGGTGGGCGCAGTCTTTCTGATCCTGCAGGTGGTTTTTGCCGAATGACCGAAACTCTCGAATTCGTTGTAGCACCTGGGGACGCAGGGCGGCGGCTGGATATTTTTCTGTCGCGCCAGATGCCGGATTGGAGCCGCAGCCAACTCCAGCGGCAGATCCGGTCCGGCCTCGTCACCGCCGGTTCTGAAACTATTTACAAAGCGGGAGAGGAAGTTCACGCCGGTGATAAGATCACCGTCCGGGCCGGGCAGCGCGAACTGCGCGCTGAGGCGGAAGACTTGCCGGTGAGTATTATTTATGAGGACGACGACCTGGTGGTGGTCAACAAGCCCGCGGGAATGGTGGTTCATGTGGGCGCGGGTGTGAAATCCGGAACACTGGTCAACGCCCTGCTGCATCACATCGGCAAACTTTCCGGCAGCGGAGGCGAACATCGGCCCGGCATCGTGCATCGCCTGGACAAGATGACTTCCGGACTTTTAATCGTCGCCAAAAACGACCTGGCCCACCGGGTTCTCGCCGAACAATTCAAGAGCCGGGAAGTTCGCAAGACTTATACCGTCCTGGTACACGGGCGCATCGCCACCCAGACCGGAAAAATTTCATACCCCGTGGGGCGTGATCCCCGGCGGCGCGTCCGCATGAAGGCCGGTGGCATCGGAGCCCGCGATGCTCTCACGCTCTACCGGGTGACTCGGCGGTTTCCACATTTTTGCCTGCTCGATGCGGAGCCACATACCGGGCGCACGCACCAAATTCGAGTTCATTTTGCCGCTCTTGGCCATCCCGTGGTGGGCGACACGCTTTACGGCGCTCCTGCAAAAATCACGGTAATGGGAGAGACTCAAAAAACTTTGGAAAGAAATTTTCTTCACGCCGCGGCCATCCAGTTTCACCACCCGAAAAGCGGGAAACCGCTTCATTTTGAGGCGCCGCTGCCCGGTGAATTGCAGGAATTTCTGAGCGCTCTCGCAGGGCAAGACGCGTAGCGCGGTTTTAAGACAATTCCTTTGGCGACATTTCGTGTCAGATTGAGTTTTCATTTTCGGCGGTTGAGCACAAATTCATTCTACTGGAGGACATTTCATGGAACGACGAAAGTTTCTAGCTTCAACATTGGCGGCCTCGGTGGCCGGGTTGGGAGCATCACCGGGCGCATTTCCGCGCCCTCAAGATGCCGCGAGCGACGCGACTCGGGAATACTATGAGCTTCGGTGTTACCACATGAATTCGGGTCCGCAAGTGAAAGCCATCCACGAATATTTTCGCGGAGCACTGTTGCCCGCATTGAACCGACTAAGCATTGCTCCGGTGGGTGTTTTCAGTGTTGTGATAGGGCCGGAAAATCCTTCACTCTATCTTCTGCTCCCCAGTCAGTCGCCGGAAAATCTAATTAACGCGCGGCTTCTGCTGGAGCGGGACACGGAATATATGAAAGCCGCGGCGGCCTTCTTAAACGCTCCCGCCGCCGCTCCAGCCTTTGGTCGCGTGGAAAGTTCTCTGATGATTGCGTTCAAGGGACAGCCCCGGCTCACCATTCCTCCTGCGACTGGCGGACATCAAGCGCGGATATTCGAGTTGCGGACTTATGAAAGCCCGAGCCACCAGGATCACCAACGAAAAATTGAGATGTTTCACAGCGGCGAATTCGATATTTTTGAGAAAGCCGGATTTTGGCCGGTCTTTTATGGCGACACCCTGATTGGGTCGAGATTGCCGAATCTCACTTACATGCTTGGCTTCTCCGACCTGGCGGAGCGCAACAAGTTGTGGGAGGCCTTTGGGTCGGCGCCGGAATGGAAAAAACTTACCAGTTCGCCCCGGTTCGCCTTTGAGGCTATCGTGTCAAACATCACCAATTTGATCCTGAGTCCAACGCCCTACTCGCAGATCTAGGAGAGCGACCCAACAATGCGAATCGTGCGCGAGACAGATCCCGGCACTTCGCCGGGCGCGCATCGCCAGAAAGAATCGGGGAAAAGAACTGGCACCCAGCCTATGCTTCAGCGGCATCTACCGTCTGATTGCCATATAGATTCAGCAGCTTCTAGGGACGATGTTATACTTTACCCGCGCGGGTAGAGTCAGTAGTTCCAAGAGGAGGAATATAGATATATTATGAAGTTCGTTCTTGGATTAATATTTGGAATTATCCTGGTTCCCGTTGTGGTCGTACTCTACTTGCTTTCAGGCCGCGCGCCGGTGGCTGCGTCTGACCCGCCCATGCCGTTTGAAAAATTGATTGCGAAGACAGCGCTCAGCGCCGCCATCAAGAAAGGAATGCCCACCACTGTGCCCATGCAGGCGAATGAAGCCACCCTCCTGGCAGGGGCGCGCGTCTACCGCGAGGATTGCGCCATGTGTCACGGACGGCTCAATCAGCCTGCTCCCATTCTGGCCAAGGGTATGTCCCCTCGTCCTCCACAGCTCCTTCAGAAAGAGGACATGGTGACTGACGATCCTCCGGGCAAGATCTATTGGCAGGCCAGGAATGGAATCCGCCTCACCGGCATGCCTGGTTTCAAGGCCTCACTTTCCGAGGACCAATTATGGCAGGTGAGTATTTTCCTGGCCAACGCTGATAAATTGCCGGCATCCGTGCAGCAGGAACTTGCGCCCGCGCCCCCCGAAGTCTCTCCACAAAAATAATTTACATGTGGAAGATTCGGCGGGAGCCCTTCCCAGTGCGACTGGATTCGCATTGGCTTAATGCCCGCCGAAAATTGACACCATGTCCCAGACCGTGGACCTCAGGCAGCAAATTTTGGACTCACCTCGCGCCTTGCGCGAAACGCTGGAAAAAGGGCGCCCCGAGTTCGAATCACTGGTACGCCGTGTGCCCTGGGGGGAAGGCCCAATCTTCATGGTGGGTGCAGGATCGTCGTACGTCGCCACGCTCACCGGCGCCTATGCCTTTGAAGTGTTGCTGGGTTGGCCGGTGATCGCGCGGTCGTCTTGGGATTTTGAAGCCTATGCAGCCTCCGTAATGCGCCCACGTTCCATCCTGCTCGCGCTTTCCAATTCAGGTGAAACTTCTGCAACTTTGGACGCGGCACGCGCCGCGCGGAACCGGAAAGCAGTGGTACTGGCCCTCACCAACAATCCTGGGAGTTCGCTGGCCGCTCTGGCTGACATGGTGTTTCTGTTGCGCGCGGGCGAATCCGGTGTAGCCAACTTTCAGACAGTTCTGTGCCAGCAAGCTGCCCTGGGTTTTATCAGCCTGGTGGCGGCGAAAACATTGAAGCGCCATCACCATCAGCTTGATGTTTTGGAACGCGAGTTTACAAATCTGCCGGCGTACGTCGAGTGGACTCATGTGCAAATGATCGACGCCGTCCGTGCTCTTGCTTCTGAAATAAAAAACGTGACAAGCCTTTCAGTGGTGGGCGGCGGATTCTACCATCCGGTCGCGCTGCAAATCGCCCACCTGCTGAAAGAGAGTGCCCGACTTCCGGCCCGGGGATTCGATGAGGACGGGTTTCTTGAGGGCGCGCTCTCTTCCGTTCTGGGAGATTCCGCCGTCCTTGTTTTGTCAGGTTCACATTGCCGGACCAAAAAGAGAATTCATGCCTTGGCCGCGCGGGCCAGGAAAACCGCGACGAAAACTCTTGCTATCACAGACGGCAATGACCGTGAACTCCAGAACTCCTCGACACTTTCCGTATTGCTTCCCGAGTTGACTGAAATGGTTGGCTCAACTCTGGCGTTGGCACTGGTTCAATCGGTGGCCTGTCAAACGATGGGCGGGCAATCGTCTGGGTTCCACAAGGGGAAGTCGTTTTCAAGTAAGAATCCCGTGGCGTCATAATCCTACTTAAACAAGTTGTCAATAAACCAAGTCCGTACTATTGACTAAGGGTTGGGCGTTATGCTTTAATCCTTGCATGGACATAGCTAAAAGATTAAGAGAACTCCGGGAATCAAAAGGTTTGTCGCAAGGCGATATTGAAAGGCGGTCTGGCCTTTTACGCTCATACATCTCCCGTGTTGAGGGTGGTTACACAGCTCCTTCGCTTTCGACTCTGGAGAAGTTTGCCAAAGCTCTTGGCGTCGAGCCCTACCAACTTATCTATGCCGGATCGGGCCGGCCGACGAGCCCTAAAGTGTCTGATCAAGCGGGCCTGTCAGGATCTGCAAAAAGGCTGGTGAAGCTTTTCGAGAGCATGTCGAGCCCCAATCGCAAATTGGTCATGATCATGGCGACCAAGCTCGGCAAGCACTAAGCGATTGCGGCGCCTGCAAACAAATCCAATGATCACTTTCCCTTACTCATCTGTGATGTCGGGGAAGTGTTCGTTGCCCCGAATTAACTTTCTTGAGCGTAACTTGGAATGGGTCGACTGAGTCCTAGCCTTGCTTTTTCGATTGTCCACCGCGGCTGCTTCTCGGATAAAATTTGAGTTGAATGGCGCGCCTGGAGGGATTCGAACCCCCGACCTTCAGCTTCGAAGGCTGTTGCTCTATCCATCTGAGCTACAGGCGCGAAACGTTAGTTTACCCCACCTCGCGCGTTGAGAGAAGCGGAAGCGAGAGGGGGGCCGAAAGTTTTCCAGCCACCTGCTCTCTCCGCGACCACTGGAAGATGATACAGGTGTGTTATAGTATGGCGCTCAAATGCCGGTTATTCTTTTGGAGAGCCATCAACGGATTTAACTTATGGGTCTTGCGGGACATCCATTAGACCCGCAGTCGGTTTTTTTGCCAACAATCGTTCGGCAATCTGAAGAAACCGTACCAAACTATTTGATTGAAGGGAGCCACCGCAAGATCCATGCACGCCCATCCGGAAAAATTTCAAAAGGCTAAAGTTGTGTCGCGCCAGGATTACGCCGACGACTTGTGGTCCATACGCGTGCAGCCCGAGGAGCGATTGCCCTTTAAGCCCGGCCAATACGCAACCCTGGGTCTGGAGGATGCCGCAGGACACCTCCATGAGAAACCCTATTCCATTGTCTCCAGCCCTCTCGAAGAGGAGGTCGAATTCTTTTTTGAGCTGGTCCCTCAGGGGAAGCTTACGCCGGTCCTGCATGATGTCACCCGGGGCGATACCATACTGATGCGGCGGCAGGCCAAGGGGCTGTTTACTCTGGATGAAAAAACGGGGCATCGGAAGCACTTCCTAATCAGCACGGTGACTGGCGTGGCGCCTTACGTCAGCATGGTGCGCACGCTGGTGCGCGAGGCGAAGCACGGCAAACCGCCCAACCTGCGTCTGGTGGTACTCCAGGCGGCCAGTCGTTCCTGGGAATTTGCATATCGAAGCGAGCTGGAAGCGCTTTCCAAGCCCGATTCATGGCTCCATTACGTTCCCACTGTCAGCCGTCCCTGGGAGGATCCGAAATGGCACGGTGAAGTGGGCCGGGCGGAAGATGTGATTCGCAAATATATGGATCAATCGGAATTTGAGCCTTCCAATACCACCCTGTACGTCTGCGGTCATCCCTCCATGATCGAAAACGCCAAGGGCATCTTTAAGCGCCGTGGCTTTACCAAAGAATCCATCCGCGAAGAAGTTTACTGGGTCGAAAAAAAAGGAACGAAATAGACTTCCGACCCGCACCCCCTTCATAGAGGCGCCAGCCATAGCAGAGATGGGTACCAGCTTTCCTGGCTGAAAAAATGAACGAATGAGAGTGAAGCGGTCTACGCGCGACGGCTTGCTTCGATGTGATAAGCCACCAGCGTTTCCGGCCAGAAGGTGACGCGCATTTTCTGGATTTTGCTAGTGGGAAAAAGGTGACGAAGTTCGCGGGCCGATAGGAGCGCCAGATCCTGCACCTGGCCCCTGGGAATATGCGAGCCGAGAAGCCGGTTATATTGGCGCTCGAGGGGGCGGGGAAGAAATTGGATGAACGGCAAATGATAATGGCTTTCAAACGGATACCAGAAGTTCGGCGTGGTGACAAACCAGCTCTTGCCCACACGCATGATTTCCTGCGCAAATAATTCCTGCCTGCCCCCGCCCAAAATGTGCTCAATCACCGCGTTGGAAAACACCAGGTCAAAACTTTTATCAGGGAAGGGAAGCGCGCAGCCATCGAAAACAGCATATTGGGCTCGGGGGTAATAGCCACGGGTGCTCGCAATCTCGGGCAGCGTGGCCCCGCCGGCAATGATGCGTTCTGGATATGGGTAGACGTCCTCAAAAGTATAGCGAAGGAAAACTTCTCCACTGGCGCCCACGTCCAGGACGCGGTCGCCCGGCCGCGCATCAAAAACCGAACGCAGGAGGTCGAACTTTTTCGTCCTCGATTTATGACTGAGGTTTTTAAGGATTCGTTGGGCCCGACTATCGCTCATGGATGACTCATTCCGCCTGCTGCTTTTTCCGGCAAAGGGCGTAGTGGGATGGCGCGGTATAATTCACCCGGCGCGGCCCGAGCAGGAAATTGAGCGCCCAGCGGGGAAGCCGTCCGGCATATTTGAAGCGAAGATATTTTTCCGTCAACAACTCGACGTCCTCAAAATATTCTCTCAGCAGACCCTCCAGTTCTTTTCTATCGAAGCCGGCGTGCGCGCCCAATTCGTTTTTGAAGCGGCCGCGAATCCGCTTCGAATAATCCAAAACGTTCCAGGCGATTTTTTGCCAGAGCGTTGCGTCAAATGATCCGACGTATCCCAAAAGGCGCGTGCGATTGGGAACGCCGACATAAAACCACGCGCCCGGCCGCAAGACGCGCGCCACCTCAGCCAGCGCCACTTGTGGATCGCCCACGTGCTCAAGCGAATGAATGGCCATGGCAAAATCGAACGACTCCGGAGGAAAGGGCAGCGTCTTTACATCGCCCAGGAACAAGTCAGCTTCCGAGCGCGCCAATTCGGAGAAGCGCGCCTCAATATCAAAACCTACCACATATGCTTCTGCGAATTTCCGGCGCAGGTAGACAACCTCGTCTCCATTACCGCAGCCTATCACCAAGCCAGTGTGCGCCGGGGGGAGCGCCAATCGCTGGAGAAATAAATTAGAACAATGGCGCACTGGCGCGGAAACTGAAATCTCTGTTTCTGGCAAAATTTTTCCTCAAGCGCTCTGGCCTTTTGCAAATGTGCCCACGGCAAAGTTCGGCGAGCCAGAAGGATTATACAGTGAGCGCCTTGTTTTGGATTGCATCGACTTTTGCCGCATTTTTAATCCAGTGGTTGAGGTGGGGGCGCCGTGACTTATAATCATGTCCAGACAATTCGGATGGGGTCGGACTGATCGGAGGCATTTGCCCCATCGACTTTCGATCGGGAAAATAAGTTAACGGAAAGGAAACCTGTGGCCTCCAGTCAAAAGGAAAACTGGAACTGCGAACGACTTTATGCGCTGGCTTGCGAAAGTGTTCCAGGCGGAGTGAACAGCGCGCTGCGGAACACGCTGCCGCACCTTGTGATGCGAAAGGCCGAAGGCGCAATCCTGACTGATGCGGACGGAAACGAATATATTGATTATCACGGGGCGTTTGGGCCGGCGCTCCTGGGGCACAATCATCCTGCCGTGCGCCAAAGAGTGATTGAGGCGCTCGAAACAGGTCTGCCGGCCGGGGTGGGCACGACGGAGCTTGAAATTAAGGTGGCGTGTAAAATCCGCCAGCACATCCCGTCCGCCCAAAAAGTTTTGTTGTGTAATACCGGCTCGGAAGCCATTTACCACGCTTTGCGCGTGGCGCGAGCGTTCACCGGGCGTCATAAGATAATTAAGTTCCAAGGTTGCTATCATGGTATTCATGATTGCGTGCTTAGGAATGTCGCCAGCCCTTCGGATAAGGTGGGCAAGGTGGACGCGGGATCGGCCGGGATTCTTCCCCAGGCGCTCGAGAACACGCTGGTATGCGAATTCAACAGCCTGGACAGCGTCGCGCAAGCCTTTGCCGCTCATCGCGGGCGCGTGGCGGCGGTTATTATTGAGCCCATCGCGCACAATGTCGGCTGCGTGCTTCCCCTACCCGGTTTCCTTGAAGGCCTGAAGGCTTTGGCAAGCGCGAACCAGGCGGTGTTGATTTTTGACGAAGTCATCACAGGCTTTCGTCATCATTTGGGAGGTTTCCAGGCCATTTCGGGCGTGACGCCTGACTTGACATGTTTGGGAAAGGCGATAGCCAACGGATTTCCCCTGGCTGCGGTGTGCGGGCGCGCCGATATTATGGACCGTTTCAATACCCGGCCGGGTGG
This sequence comes from Terriglobia bacterium, assembly GCA_035934315.1. Taxonomy (GTDB): domain Bacteria; phylum Acidobacteriota; class Terriglobia; order UBA7540; family UBA7540; genus DASYXZ01. Next base: position 12,835 of record DASYXZ010000088.1, read on the forward strand.
CGACACTTATTTTGCCGGCACCTTTAATGGTAACGGGGTGGGTTGCGCCGCGGCGCTGGCCACGATGGAGATCCTGGAGCGCGAGCCCGTGCACAAGCGTATCTTTCACCTGGGCGAGCGGCTGCGAAACGGCTTGCGCGAAATTCACTCGCGACTGGGCGTTCGCGCAACCGTGGCGGGTTACGGGTCAATTTTCCTGACTTATTTTATGGAGGGCCCCATCGAGAATTACTCTGACCTGCTTCGGAATGATGCGGCACGATTTGTGGAGTATCGGCGGCGGCTGATCGAGCGCGGGATTTTCAAGATGCCCGCCAACTTAAAACGTAACCACTTGAGTTATAGTCATACCGGGGCGCAGGTGGACAACACGCTCGAAACTTGTGATGACGTGCTTAAAAAAATGTTTGGTTAACGTCTTTTTTTGTTGGGGCATGGGTCGAGGCGATAATAATTCTGTTTTTATGGTAAACCAATTGATACTTTAGAGAGTCAAATAGTTAAGGTGGGAGAACAAGTTAACTTGATAGGCGGAATTAAATTGCGCGTTGAGCAATTGGTCCGTGGGGGAGTGCCGTGGCCGATCTGACGAGGTCCCTGTTCAATCAGTCCACAACTGAGCTGCTTCAAACTCCCGGCGAGGAGATTGCCCCGCCTCCTCTTCCCGCGATAGGCGTTCCCGAGCCACCTCAGCAAAAACGAAAACTCCTTTGGCTTGGCTTGCTGGTGGTGGCCGTGGTTGTAGCTGCACTTTGGATGCTGGTGTCACACGAGCGCGGGGGGACAGAGACGCCTTCAAGCGCCACACTTCATACGGCAATTGTAGAAAAGCGCGATTTCGTTCGCACCCTGCGCCTGACCGGGAGCGTCGAGGCGGTGCAATCTTATTCCATCGCCGCCCCCCGGCTGATGGGAGCGCAAGTCTGGCAACTGACGATTACCAAGCTGATCCAACCCGGGACGAAAGTGAAAAAGGGCGACCTGCTGGTGGAATTCGATCCACAGGATCAGATCAAAAACTCCATGGACCGGAAGGCCGACTACATCAGTTTGGTCGATCAAATCCAGAAAAAGAAGGCGGACCAGGCCAACGCGCTTGCCCAGGACCAGACCGCCTTGAAGCAGGCTGAGGACGCGCTTCTGACCGCCCAGCTCGAAATGCGCAAGAACGAAGTGATTTCTCACATCGATGCGGAAAAGAACAAGGAAAATCTGGAACAAGCAGTGGCAGCGCTGAAGCAGCTCCGCCAAACGTTTGACATGAAACGCCTGGCCGCAACCGCCGACCTGAAGGACCTTGAGATCCAACGTGATCGCAATCGGGATGCGATGCTATTTGCGACTCATAATGCGGAGAAACTATCCATCCATGCTCCTGCGGATGGCCTCGCCGTGCTGAATAATATTTGGAAGGGCAACGGCATGGGCGAAGTGCAGGAAGGAGACCAGGTGCGCCCAGGATTGCCCTTCATGCAAGTGGTGAATCCCAATGCGATGGAAGTGAAAGCGCTCGTCAATCAGGCCGATATCGGGCTTTTGAAACTTGACCAACCTATCCGAATGAAACTTGACGCTTATCCGGGCCTGGTTTTTTCCGGCAGCGTAGGGCAGATTGCCGCCATCGGCGAACCGAGCACGCAATCTGAAAATGTCCATTACTTTTCTGTAATCTTTTCCGTCCGTGGTAATGATCCGCGCCTCATGCCCGATCTCTCGGCGGCCGTCGATGTGGAACTCGAGCGCATTCCCGATTCCCTGGTAGTGCCGCGCGATGCCGTGAGGGTGGAAAATGACCAGGCCTATGTCCGCGTGAAGAACGGTGCGAGCTTCGAAAAGCGGCCGGTGAAAATCGGCCCCATGAGCAATATGGATGCGGTGATTGATGCGGGTGTGGATGCGGGCGCCGTCGTGCTGCGAGGCGCCAATCCCTGATTCCAAATTCCGGCTCTGACATGCCTACCCAACTCAAATTCTGGCGCGGCTGGCGGCCATGGGGCGTTATCGCCGCCGCCGTCATTGTAATTTCCAGTGTCACCTGGGGCGTCGTGCGCCTCGCGCATCAAGCTCCAATCCTACCCACGGCGGAGGTGAAGCGAGGTGAATTTGTGGACCACTTGCAAGTCCGCGGGGAAGTCAAGCCGCTGGTTTCAAAGCAGGTGAACGCGCCCACCATGGCGGGCGGCGATGTCCAGATTATTAAGCTGGTCAAGAATGGTCAACAGGTAAAGGTGGGTGACTTGATCGTTCAGTTTGATGCAAGCAACCTGCAAATCACGCTGAACGAGGACTTGTCAACATTTAAACAGGCGGAAGACCAGGTCACCCAAACTCGCGCCCAGGGCCGGCTGACCGAAGAACAGGATAAGACCGACCTCCAGAAGGCAACTTATGATGTGGAGCGCGCCAAGCTGGAAGTGAGCAAGCAGGAAATCGTTTCCGAAATTCAAGGCGAAGAAGCCCAAGCCGCGCTCGCTGACGCCGAGCAATTGTTGCGCCAGGCCGAACAGAAGTTGAAATCAGACAAACAGAGCGATCAGGCGAATGTCCAGGACCAACTCGGCAAGCGCGACAAAGCGCAATTCGAAGTCAATAAGGTCGAGATGCAGATTGCCTCTCTCACCATCAAAGCGCCCACCTCCGGAATGGTGACCTTGATGCAGAATAGACGTGCCGGCGGCTTTTTCACCAACAACGCCCCGGAATTTAAGGAGGGGGACAAGGTCTGGCCGGGCGCGCCCATTGCGGAGCTTCCTGACCTTTCCACGCTGCGAATTGCGGCGCATATCGATGAAATCGACCGCGGCCGATTGCAGGCCGGCCAAGTAGCGACGGTGCGCGTGGACGCTGTTCCGGACAAAGACTTTCCTTCGCGCGTGACGGACATCAGCACGCTCGCCAGCATGGATTTCTCCAACGGCTGGCCACCCAAGAAAAATTTTGATCTTACCTTGCAACTGGAGCAAATTGATCCTCGAATGCGGCCGGGCATGAGCGCCACCGTCCGCGTGGCCGTGGAGAACATTCCGAATTCGATTTTGATTCCCGTTAAAGCAGCGTTTTCGAAAGAAGGCCGCACCGTGGCTTACGTTCTTCACGGCGACAAGTTCGAGGAGCGCACCATTGAAGTCTCGCGGCGAAGCGCCGAAGATGCGGTGGTGACCAAAGGCTTGGATGCGGGGGAGCGTGTGGCGTTGCAGGATCCTACGGTCAAGGAGGGATCCTCCTAGAAATGTCCATTGGCAAGAAGGTTACTCTCGGTGTGGGCGTGATGGTCCTTGTGGCTGCCGGTGTATTCGGCTCGAGAGCGATTCAGGCTACCCGAGCCAGTTCCGGCGGAATTCCGACCATTCGCGTCAAAAAAGGGACCATTGAAAACAAAGTTTACACGCGGGGGGAACTACGTCCCAGTAACACGGCGACTTTGATCGCGCCTCCCGTGGGCGGTACGCTTCAGATTATTCATTTGGCGGATACAGGCGCACGCGTGAACGCCAATGATGTGGTAATCCAATTCGATCCCGGCGAGCAGGAATATAACCTTGGTCAGGCGCAATCCGACCTGGCTCAGGCCGAACAGGAAATCACGAAAGCCAGGGCAGATGCCGCTGTGCAGGCTTCGCAAGATCAGTTAAACCTGCTGAAGGCCAAATTCGCAGTGAGTCAGGCCGAACTGGACGTCAGTAAGAACGAGATTCTGAGTGCCATCGACGCCAAGAAGAACGTTCTCGCTCTGGACGAAGCCAAACGCGCGCTGGCTCAGCTTCAGGTGGACATGAAATCACGCGCCGATACCGGGCTGGCCACCATCGCCGTGAGTGAAGCGAAACGCAACCGGGCGCGCGTTATTATTCAGCAGGCTCAATCCAACATCGAGAAAATGACGATTCGCGCTCCCTTTAGCGGCTTGGTGGCGGTGAAACAGAACATTGATTCAACCGGCGGGTTCTATACAACCGGAATGGTGCTGCCCGAATACCGCGAAGGCGATCAGGTGCAGCCCGGACGCGTGGTGGCGCAGGTGCTGGGTGTGGACCAAATGGAAATCCAGGCCAAAGTCGACGAGAATGACCGCGCCAACATCAACCCGGGCCAGCGTGTGGAGGTGCGTGTGGACGCATTGCCAGGCGTGTCCTATTCGGGCAAGGTTAAGACCGTGGCAGGAATGGCGTCGAATAATTTCTGGGGTGGATCCACCGTCCGCAAGTTTGACACCATCTTTCAATTGGACGATGCCGGTAGCCGGCTTCGACCGGGCATCACAGCGCAGATCATCATTCTGGGCGAAAAAACCCGCGACGCGCTTTACATTCCACCTCAGGCCGTCTTTGATAAAGATGGGAAGCCGGTGGTTTACGTGAGGAAGGGTTCGGGCTTTGAGGCGCACGAATTAAAAATCATTCGCCGCACCGAAGGCCAGCTTATTATCGAAGGCTTGCGCGAGGGAACAGAAATTGCCTTGGTGAATCCCGAGCAGCAGGGCAAGAAAGCTCCAACAGCAGCCGGGCCAATCGCCCCTGCCGTGGGCGGAGCGGGCCGATGAGCTCCGAAGCCCATGCTGCGCCATTGACCCATCCGCAGAGTCTCCTGCAAATTCTGCCGGATTTCCGGCTGGGTTTTGAAAATCTGCTTCTGCACAAGTTGCGCTCGCTCCTCACCATGCTGGGCATGATATTTGGCGTGGCTGCTGTGGTTTCCATGCTGAGTATTGGCGCCGGCGCCCAACATCAGGTGATGGCTTTTATCGAACAGCTTGGTGTGCGCAATTTGATGATTGAGGCGAAAGAAGCAAACAACTGGCAGGATTTGCAAAAAACCCGCGCCATTTCGCCGGGCCTCACTTTCAAGGACTATCGCATTATCATCTCGGACGTGGGCGGCATTGTTGAATCGACTCCTCGCAAACGTTTTACTCCCTCCAAAATTAATCCCAAGCCGCAACAGGATATGCCCGTGGTCTATGGTGTGAATCCCAATTATCAAGTCATTGCCGGACTGCGTGTGGTGGAGGGGCGGTTCTTCACTGAGGATGAGAATGACCGCGCCGTGCCCGTCTGTCTGCTTGGCCAGGGCGCGCGCGCCAGCCTCTTTGGCCAGCAGGAGGTCCTCGGCCAATACATCAAGATTGCCGAACAGTGGTTTCAAGTGGTGGGCGTGGTGGGCCCGCAGCTCAGCTCGCAGAACGATGTGGCGGGCGTCCCCGCTCAGGACCTGAACAACTTGATTTACGTCCCGCTCTATTCATCCATTTTCCGTTTGGAGGATACTTACTCCGACCTGAAGGATGAAATTGACGGGATCTATTTGCAGATGAGTCCCAATGCGGACATGGTTTCCACCGCCGACATCGTGCGCAGCCTTTTGAATGCCACCCATCGCAACGCGGGCGATTTCAGCGTGATCGTCCCCGCAGAGCTGTTGGCGCAGCAAAAACGCACCGAGCGCCTTTTTAACATCGTCATGGTGGCCATTGCCTCCATTTCGCTGCTGGTGGGCGGCATCGGGATTATGAACATCATGTTGGCCAGCATCCTCGAGCGCACCCGTGAAATTGGAGTGCGCCGCGCTGTCGGCGCCCGGCAGATGGATATTGTGCGCCAGTTTGTGATTGAAGCCATTTTGATTTCGTTTGTGGGCGGCGTACTCGGAATCTTGTTCGGCTTTGGCATGTCCCGGTTTATTGCATGGATGGCCGGCTGGTCCACCATCGTCACGGCTACTTCAATTCTGCTGGCGTTTATGGTCTCGGTTTCGGTGGGGCTTGTCTTTGGAATCTACCCGGCCCTGCAGGCCGCGCGCCTCGACCCCGTGGAGGCCATCCGATATGAGTAACACGAAATCCATTGGAAAAACCTGATGATAGACGAAAACCGAATGGTGAATTCATTTCCTTTTCTTTTTATTCATACATCGCCCCACATATAATTTTCTGCGCGTGTCAATTGTCACTACATTCAGGAGGCAACCCATGGCTCGTGGTCGTTTACTTGTTGGTCTGATCTTCCTGGCGTTAACTTCCGTTATCCAGGCCGACGCCCAATCCTTTCCTGAGCGCGGTTATTTTCGCAGTTTGATTTCACAGCCGGCTGTGCAATCGAGTATACCCGGCCCGGAAGGATTGCGAGACTACATGGTGGACGGCAAACTCCGCCTGACATTGGGCGATGCCATTCGCCTGACCCTCATGAACAATACTGATGTCCGTATTAATGAGTTGCAGGTCGAGAGCGCGAAGTTTTCCGTCGAACGGGCCTATTCCCCTTTCGATCCCGTGGCCACATCAAGCTTCAACGCGGCAAGGTCGAACTCGCCGAGCTTCACGCAGTTGGCGGGGGCATCCACGCTCAGCAGCCTAAATCAGCAGACACAGTTTGGCTATTCCCAAACCTTTGAGACTGGCACGAGTTATCAGATTGGTTTATCCACGACAAAGTCATCCACCAACAGTATTTTCAATTTTTTTAACCCTTCGATTTTTTCAGGCTTAAGTTTGTCCTTCGCGCAGCCGTTGTTGCGCAACCGCGGGCTCTTTCCCAATCGCGCCCCCATCATTATCGCGCGGCGCAACCTGGAAGAGTCGCAGGCCACCTTTGAAGCGTCAGTGAATGATTCCATCCAGCAGGTGGTGGCCCAGTATTGGGCCACTGTTCAAGCGCGCGAGAACCTGGTTGTGCAACGTAAAGCGCTCGACCTGTCGGAAGCCACCTACAAGCAACAGAAACGGTCGTTGGAATTAGGCGCGATTCCACCCCTGGATATTTACCGTTCGGAGTCCGACGTTGCCTCGCGGCGGGTGGCCGTCATCCAGTCTGAGTATAATTTGAAGCAGGCGGAAGACTTGCTTCGCCACGCCATTGGCGCCGACCTGGATAATTATTTTCGAGCGCTTGATCTCGACTTGACGGAAAAGCCCGAGCCTTCGGGCGACCTCGTCTCGCTCGATGAAGCCACAGCCCTCCAGCGCGCATTGGCCCGCCGCCCGGAATTTAAGGCCCTGCGTGAGACGCTTGCCAATGATGAGACGAGTATCCGGCTGGCCCACAACAGCCTCCTGCCCGATTTGAGGCTCAACGGCTTCTACACGAGCAACGGACTGGGAGGTAATCAGCTCGACATCAGTAAGGCTCCGCCCACGCTCGTCTCCCAAGGCGGTTTTACCGACGCGCTGGGCCAAATATTCGGCTTTGGGTTTCCGACCTACGGGTTCACTTTAACTTTGAACCTGCCCATCAAGAACCGAGCCGCTCGTGCGGACCTGGGGAACGCTCTCGTTTCCAGACGTCGCGGTCTTTACCTGGAGCGCCAGCTCCGCCAGGCCGTCACTCTTGAAGTGGTCAATGTAGTCCATCAGCTCGAGGAAGCCAAGCTCTCCATGGCCGCGGCTGGGATTGCTCGTGACCTTGCGCAGAAAACCCTTGAGGCTGAACAACGGAAGTACGAGCTCGGAACGGAAACCATCTTCTTCGTCCTCGACGCTCAAAACTCCCTGGCCCAGGCGGAGCTCAGTTATTTACAGGCCGAGATCGGTTATAACCTTGCGGTCACAGCCGTGGACCATGCCACCGGGGAGTTGCTGGCTCGCTATCAGGTTCAGATCGCCCACACTTACCACTGAGGGGTTCTAAATTTCAAAATACTAAAGGTTTCAAAGATGACGGCCACGGAGTAGTATTATCTCATTGAGGGAGTGGTTGATTTCGATCTCAAGGACGATAATCAAATATTTTATCGCAAAGGAAACCGACACCTATGTTCAAAGAGTTTAAAGAATTCGTGATGCGCGGAAATGTTATGGACATGGCCATCGGGCTTGTTCTTGCCGTGGCCTTCGGAAAAATTGTCACTTCGTTCGTGGGCGACATCCTGATGCCGCCCATTGGGCTGATTCTTGGCCACGTGGATTTTGGCAATTTGTTTATCAATCTTTCAGGCCAACAATATGACACTCTTGCCGCTGCCAAAGCGGCCGGAGCGGCCACCATCAATTACGGGCTTTTTTTGACTTCGGTGATTGATTTCCTGATTGTGGCCCTGGTCATCTTTTTGTTGGTTAGACAAATCAATCGATTCAAAAAGCCGGCTCCTGCGCCCGTGGCTTCAACTCGGGAATGTCCTTACTGCCTTTCTCTGATTTCGCTTAAGGCAACTCGGTGCGCGTATTGCACCTCGGAGGTTAAGGTCGCTTAGCCTTTTTGTGACAGTCGAGTCAGGCCTCCGAATTTTGAGCAGCACACTCAATTGGGCGGAATAGCGTTGAAATTCTGCCCTATCTATGATTGCGGGAAGTCCCGCCAACTTTCGATCCTAGGCAGCACCACTTCTAAAGGCCATTTGAACAGGCGTCTTGCAGATCGTCCCCGGCCATGTTATCCACCGAAAGTATTCTGCGACGGCCCGCGGCGCTATGTGGATATTTAAAGTTAACGCCTGGTTTGAATACGTCAAATGTCCGGCTTAGCCCAGGTAAAAATTATTGCTAATAAGGCCCAATTGTGTTAGGTTCACGAAGATTATTTGTCGGTGCCGGGAATTGCCGCACCAGATATGAATAAGGAGCGAAGTCTAATGCACACGCGACGTCTAAAATCCATAACAAGTATTCTTGCTTTGTTGATCGCAGTCTCGGTGGGATCTGTCCAAGGATGGGCGGACAAATCGACCGGGAGGTTGCGAGTGACGGTCCGGCCGGTGGAGTCGGAAATCTTCATTGACGGCTTGCACATGGGCGATGCCAGTTATGATGGCACGCTGACGGTGCCGGATATCGGGCCGGGCGAG
>DASYXZ010000102.1:0-4464 GCA_035934315.1 Terriglobia bacterium
AACACGAGATTCAATCCCATCCCCATCAATTGCATACTGGGCGAGCAAGACTGGGAGCAAGCCGGCGCGCTGGAATGCGTCGGCAATTTGTTCTTTGGCATAACGGTCCTGGGTGTTCAGGAGCTGGTTTAACAACTCATCGAGGCCAGCCCGCCCATAGGCCAGCAGGGTTCGAGTGACGGCTTCCCGAACCATCCATTGGGAGTCGGTCAGCCGATGCGCTATCAGTTTGGCCCGAGGTATGTCTTTCCGTCTGGCGAGAGCCCGCGCCGCGTGCAGCCTGACGAACCATTGCACGTCTTCCAGCAGAGTCAGGAGGACTGGCGTCGCACGCGGGTCAGCCACAAAGGAGATGACGGCCGCCGCGCGGGCTCGCACGTCCGCATTGTCGTCCAGGCAAAGCCGGCCAAGAAATATCTCCGTCAGCTCCGACGTAAACGTCCTGCTGTCGAGAGCAAATGTTTCGTCCCCAGCCGCCTGGCGCTCCGCCATCTCACGGATGATGTCCACAGCTTGAAAGCGGATTCGACCGTTCGAGTGTTCAAGCGCGGGCTGAAGCTTGCCCGCCTGCCCGATGGGAAAACTGATTAAAGCCATTTTGATCGACCGCAATGACATCCGGGTTGAGGGATTAAGGATGATGGCGCAAAGACGGTCCCAAAGAGCCTGGAAACTTTCTGGTTCTCCGATGGCCGCCAGAGACCTCGCCGCGACCGAACCCACGTCAGGGTAATCATCGCTCAAGGCCTTGACCAGGAGAGGCCAACTGGGGTGGTGAAGAATGACGCCCAAATTTTCCGCGCTGCTGGCCCGAAGCAGAAAACTGAGCGGTTCGATTCGCCCCAGCATGCCGTCTGTGCGCGCCAGCGCTTGGCCCCACGACTCCGAACCATTCACCCCTGTCAGGTTGCGCTGCCAAACCTCAACCAGGCCCAGCTCCTGGCAGAGTTGCCTTAAAATGGGAGTCTGGGGAGGTTGCGGTTTCTTTTGGAGAAGGAGCAATTCCAGAACATGAAAGCGGTCTCTTCCTGAGATGGCGTTCAGCGCGTCGCGCCCCAGCTCATAATCAAGGTTGCCGGCGAGAAGCGCGGCGATCAGGGGATTGTAACGGTCGCGCAAGGCGTCGATTCGCCGAAAATATTCTTCCCGCCGCTTTCGGCGAAGGACAGTGATGGTGATAAGCAAGCCGGTCCCGGTGAGGATGAGCAGGATCATCACCAAAACCAGTTCGGTAATATGTTCCAGGAGAAAAGACATGCACCCCGCGTTTTGAGTTGCAACGATTTAGATTCATTAGAAGACGCGCCAGCTTCATAAATGATATTGGCACAGATGTAAATCTTGATAGGGCTGAGGGATCGGATGGAATGAGTTGCGTGAACGCTTGGTAGTTTGTTGAATAACTCGGCTAGTTGTCATTCCGAGGAGGTCGCCGCGGCGACCGACGAGGTATCTCGCATTGCATGCATTTTCAGAGCGAGACTCCTCTCCCGCGTCTGCGGGATCGGAATGACATGGCTGGATATCGTTTTTCAACGAACTGTTAGAGGGGATGGGGGTGAACAAACCCGATCCCGGCATACTATTCTCACCAAAGGTGAGATGGAAATTTATCGATTGACGGGCAGGCCTGCTTTTTGCCAGGCGTCCAGGCCGTCTTGATATACTTTCACTTGTTGCCGTGGGAAACGATGAGCCAGCAGCACCCGCCCCGCAGCGCGACTATAAGCGCAAATATCGCCGGAGGACTTCCCGCTTTCATAAAGCACAATCGTTCGATTTTTGGGCAGGTCATTCCAATCCCGCTCGAATTCATTCGCCGGCACGTTGATGGCGCCGGGAATGTGGCCGCCGGCAAAATCCCGCGCCGACCTCACGTCCACAAACAAGGGCTTAGTGCCCCCTTCAAAAAGTTTGCGGGCGTCGGGCGTGCGAATCAGGTCGGGCTGCTCTTGTTTGGCCTCGTCATTGCTGCACGCCATGGTGGAGCCTTGCGGATTTGAAAAAATGCTGGTCCCTGAACCAAGCAACGAGCCGCCCGGGGATGAGGCGCTGTTTCCGGGCGCTGTAGAACTTCCGGGCGCCATTCCCGAATTGCTTCCTGTGCTCCCTGCTGCCGCAAGTTGCCTGTCGAGCAGTTGAGAAAATTCTGCCAGGGGAATCGGCTCGGCAAACTTCTGCTGGCCCACAAAAAATGTGGGCGTTCTGTCAACGCCCAGCGCGTGACCGTCCGCCATATCACGCCTCACGGTGGGCGCGGTTACATGGTTGGAGAGGCATTGGCTGAACCTGGCCTGGTCAAGGCCGAGGTCAGCGGCATAACGGTTGAGCGCCGCCTCACTGAGATCGGCTTGATTTTCGTAGAGTTTTTGCCCGGCCTGCCAGAATTTTCCCTGTCCCGCCGCGCACTCACTCGCCTCCGCCGCCCGCATGGCGTCCCCGTGGATTTGCACCAGCGGAAATTGGCGAAAAATGAAGCGGATGCGGGCTCCGTACTTCTGAAGAATCTCCCGCACCACAGGTTCTTCGTTCCCGCAGGCCGGACATTCGAAATCGCCGAATTCCACCACGGTGAGCGCGGCCGCAGGATTTCCCGTCACGTGACTGTCCGGGCGAACCAGGCTATCGCGCAAAGCGTCCGATGACGCTTGCACCACCGGAGGCAACTCGCCCCGGCGTGCCAGATAAATAAAAGCTGGAATGGCGCCCACAATTGCAATCAGCAAGATAGTGAAGTGTCTCCGCAACATGGGGAGCGCCGCTTCCTCGTCCGGCCGGCGCGAGGGGCGGATCATTTCCAGGACGGTGAGCGAAAAAATGAAAGTGATGGTGATGGCCGAAGCCAGGCACCAGGCGCACCAGGCGTGAATCACAAAGCCCTCAAGCCACGTGAGGTAGAGCGAGAAACAGAATCCAGCGGCCGCCAGGGCGGCGAACAAATGGCGGATCTTGCGCGCGAGTTGGCTGGCCATAAGCTGCTCGGCGAAAATCAGCAGCACGAGAACGGCATACATTGCCACGCCATATATCGGCAACGGAAGATTCCACATAATTGCGTAGCGGCTGGCGCGCACCGCGTCGCAACCCGTGCCCAGGCAGACCAGCGCGTGCGTGGGCGAAGTATAAACCCACCAGAGATAGGTGGAGATGAATACTCCCAGCAAACTCAGCGCCAGGAGCAACGACTTGCGCATAGGCTTATATTGTACAACGGACGGAGCGCCCGCGACTTGGCATCTTCATGCAAGTAGGGGCGGCTTTACGCCGCCACTTGGCCAGCCCCATAGCAGAACCTGGAGTCCTCGCAATTCGCCGCTACGATTCCGGCTGCGTTATCACAACTGGTCGAAAGCCCCGGCCTTCTATTTACCCGCTGCGTGACGCTGGGGGTTTGTGAAGTTTATCGAGGGTTGCTTTGATCTTTTCGGAAAGCTTTTCAGAGACTTTCGGCTTCCGATCCACTGGCAAGAGACGGCGCTTCTTCCGGTCGAAGTGGGCACGCCTGTGAGAAGTACAAAGGTCAAGATGGTGCTTGTCACAGCGGATTTCAGCGGATGACCGTGGCCCTGCACACAAATCGCACACGATGCGGGTTTCAGTTTTCTTCTCGAGAATCCCCCCAATTCCAGCGCCGCTTTCACCGGAGGTTACCGTCAAACCCGCCAAAATAAAAATGGCCGCCCTTGCTCGGGGGCGCGCGCGGAACCGGCGCGGTATCCATTCCGGACAGTCTTATTTTCCTTCCTGCGCGGCGTAGCGCCGATAGGCGTCGGCGATTCCCGCTTGCTGGTAGTCCCCGTGGTGTATCACCACGCGGTAGCGAAACAGCAACGATTTGCGTTCTGGAATTGTCCAGCTTCCATCCTGCATCGGGTCGCGGGAAAATTCCCGCAGTCCAAAGGGATTGGCCGCGAACAAGCCATAAGCTCGAGCGTGCCAGTAAGTCGGATGGCGAAAGCTTTTAGGGCTGTCGAAAATGGCAATGCCAAGGTCTTCGCCGGCGACCTTGCCGTCATAGTCCACCCAATCCGCGCGCTTCCCCCAAATGGCTTTTTCGCCTTCCGCACCGGTCGAACTCACCATACGGGCGGGGGGGGAATTGAGTTCCGGGGCCACGCGGATGGCAAAGGTGCCTTCCTTGGTGTCGCCCATGGTCACCGGGCCGTGATCGGCATGAATGACGAATTCGCAATCGATAGTGCGGGTGTTCTTGTCACCACTGAAGGTGTAAGACTGAGTTTCGGTAGCCAGGATGCGGCCCGAGGGGCCCACCAGGTTGAACTCTGCTTTGATCGCGCCCGAATCGGCTCCGCCTCGCGATTCATCGAGCTTGGTGAATACCATGCGCCCGAACGGTTGATCTTCGTGATGATAGAACTGCTTGAGAAAAACTTCTTCCGCCCAGAACGAAACTCCGTCAATGTTGCCGTGGGCAAAGTAAAGAGGACGCTGGTGGGGCTCGAC
>DASYXZ010000142.1:0-4301 GCA_035934315.1 Terriglobia bacterium
GAAGATGTTTCGGGTAAAGTAGTGTGAACCAAGCGGCAAGGTGGAGGCAAAATTATGACGGCCATTCCTGACAAAGAGAAACACAAAGTCCTCGCCATCGATGTTGGGGGAACTCATGTGAAGGTGCTGGCCACGGGGCAACAGACGCCGCGCAAGATTCTCTCCGGCCCCACCATGACCGCCAGCCAGATGGTGCAGCAGGTAAAGCGACTGGCTAAAGACTGGGAATTCGATGCCGTCTCCATCGGTTATCCGGGCCCGGTGGTCCACGGCCGCGCCATGCGCGAGCCGCACAACCTGGGCAAAGGCTGGGTGGGATTCGATTTTCGCAAGGCGTTTGGGCGCCCTGTGAAGGTTATCAACGATGCGGCCATGCAAGCGCTGGGGAGCTATGAAGGCGGGCGAATGTTATTTCTGGGGCTCGGCACCGGCCTCGGCTCAGCCATGGTAGTTGACGGGATTCTGGAACCCATGGAACTGGCGCACCTGCCTTACAAGAAGAAGACCTACGAGGATTATGTCGGACTTCGCGGCCTTAAACGCCTGGGTAAAAAGAAATGGCGGCGCCAGGTAACACTGATTGTAAAGCTGCTCCAGGACGCGCTGGAAGCCGAATACGTTGTGCTGGGTGGAGGAAACTCTAAAAAGCTCAAAGAACTGCCCCCCAAAACCCGCTTGGGCAAGAACCAAAACGCGTTTATGGGAGGGTTCCGGTTGTGGGAACCTCCCCACCACAAAAATACTTCACCCATCGAAAACAGCCCTGACTAAAGCACCTCTTGGGCGCTTTGAAATTCCCCGCCTCTGCATTGCGCCAAATTGATGCAGTCATAAACAGCGAGGCCATGTTCATGCTCTCCGCGGCAGGCACTGCAAAATTCCTTGACCCTTATTTGAGTTTGATGAACAATGAGAGCGCCGGATTTTTGCGTCTTTATCATGAGTGGGACACCCAGACTCCCCGTCCACGAGCCCGATCGTTCCATGGAGGTCGAGTGGCTTACGATCTCTTACCGCACCATTGCGGTTTTTGTCTTTCTTGCGTTTCTTCTTCTCTGCTTCATCCTCTACCTGATCGCTCCCCATTATGTGGGCCAGAAGATCGATCAAGCGCTGGAGGCAATTTCATCGAGTCAAAATCCGGCAGAAGATGCCACCTCAAATCGTGACGCACACTTTGTGAATATTGATGGCACGGTGCGGGTGAAAAAAGCTCAGACCCAGCAGTGGGTTCGCGCCGACTTCAACACCAATTTGGAGAAAGGTGATGTTATCCAGACTTCATCGGACGGCGTGGCGCGGATTATATTTACCGATGGCACCAATTACGTGTTGAAATCCGATTCGCTGATTGTGGTTGAGGAGAGCCACGAAGACCCGGTTACAAAAGCCACCAAAGTGGCGGTGCAAGTCACTTCCGGCGCCGTCGATCTCTCGACGGGAAAATTCGGGGTGCAGGGTTCCATTTCACAAGTATCGTTCCAGAATGCCACTGCGAGATTGGGTGAAGACAGCCGCGCCGTGGTGCGCAACGATCCTGCCAGCGACGTGCATGAGATCACCGTCGACGCGGGCCAGGCGAACGTGACGCGCGGCTCCACTTCCATGCGCCTGGGGCAGTATGACCAGGTGGCGTTCAGCGCCCAACAGCCGGGACTGACGCGGAAATCTGTGATCGCGCCGCCCGCGCTCGAAGCTCCGCTCAATATGGCCCTGACGGAGAGCAAAGACCCCAAGACAACCCCGGTGGAATTTGCCTGGCACAGTGTTCCGGGCGCAGTGGCCTACCATCTGATGGTTTCACCCTCCGGCATGTTTTCCAACCTGGTGGCCGACAAAAAAGTTCAGGGCAAGACAAACCAGGAGGTGACTGGTCTCGATGAAGGCACCTACTACTGGGTGGTCACCGCGATCGACGCGAAGGGAATTGAAAGCCAGCCCAGCGAACCGAACCGGTTTAATTTGGTTCAGCAAGTGGATGCGGGCAATAAAGCATTTCTCGAAATCACTCAAATGACCCTGCACGGCAGGGTGGTGGAAGTGGTGGGGCGGACCCGTCCCGGCTCGACAGTGATTATCAATAACGAGCAGGTTTTTTCAATTGCCGCCGACGGAACTTTCCGTCATTTTACTTCACCGCTGCCCAGGACAGGGGAAAACCAGATCACGATTACCGCGCAAGACCGCAAGGGCGATACCAATACGATCCGCAAGAACATTGTGATCGAATGACGGAGCCCGCCGCGCGTTATCCCTATTCGAACGAGGTGGACAACTAATTGGGAATGAATCTCCGTTCTCTATTCAGCATGTTTTCGTCAGACTTGGCGATCGACTTGGGCACCGCCAACACGCTGGTCTACGCCAAAGGTAAGGGCATTGTGGTAAACGAGCCCTCGATTGTGGCCATCAACAAGATGACCGGAGAGATCGAGGCCGTGGGCCGCGAAGCCAAAGAAATGCTGGGACGCACGCCGGGCAATATTGTGGCCATCCGCCCCTTGAAAGACGGTGTGATCGCCGACTTCAAGGTGACGGAAAAGATGCTGAATTATTTCATCCATAAAGCCCACAACCGGAAGATGTTCGTGCACCCTCGAATCGTGATTGGAGTCCCCTCGGAAATCACCCAGGTGGAAAAGCGCGCCGTGCAGGACTCCGCCATGCGCGCCAAGGCGAGTGAAGTGTATCTGGTGGAGCAGGCGATGATGGCCGCTATCGGCGCGGGGCTGCCCATCACCGAGCCGAGTGGCAGCATGATTGTGGATATCGGCGGTGGGACGTCGGACATCGCCGTGATTTCGCTTTCAGGCATCGTCTACAGCCGCTCGGTGCGCGTGGCCGGCAATGAGATGGATGAGGCCGTCACCGCGTATTTGAAGCGAAAATATAATCTCCTGGTGGGCGAGCGCACGGCGGAACAGGTGAAAATGGAGATTGGCTCCGCCTATCCGCTGGAGAAGCCCCTGACCATGGAGATCAAAGGGCGGCACCTGCTGGAAGGAATCCCAAAAACCATTACCATTGACGATTCGGAAATCCGTGACGCGCTCTCTGAATGTATTGCCACCATCCTGAATGCCATCCGGGTGGCGCTGGAGCGCACACCGCCCGAACTTTCGGCTGATATTTCCGACCGCGGCATCGTCTTGACAGGCGGAGGCGCGTTAATTAAAAATCTGGACAAGCGCATCCGCGAGGAAACCGGTTTGCCTGTTTCGATTGCTGAAGACCCTCTGGCTTCCGTGGTTCTGGGCACCGGGAAAATGCTTACCGATTTCAATCTCCTCCGCCGCGTGGCGATTGAATAGAGGCAAATTGAGCGATTGATTCATTGAGCCATTGAGTCATTAGAAGAAATAGGGATGAAGCTCGAAACAGGAAACTGGAAGCTGGGATTTCAAAGGCCCGCTTCAGATTTTTGAAATTCTTTTCTCGAAACCCGTCTCTTCAATGGGTCAATGATTCAATGACCCAATAACTCAATTTTCCTATGCATGACCCTGATTCATCCCAATTTTTCGGCCCCGCCCACCACCTGAGCCACGAAGGCCCGGAGGCCATGCAAGCGTTCGTCTCGCGGCATCGCGCCTTCTTCATACTGGTGGTGGTGATGGTGGCGCAGCTCCTGCTTCTTTCGGTTCAAATCACCCGCAATCAAAACGTGCGGCTCATCCAGGTGTGGGCGGTGCGGGTGTTTGATCCCTTTGAGCGCTCTGTGCACTGGACCGTGGACAAGACAACCGGAACCTGGCGAAATTTCAGCGGACTCTGGGGCGCTCAAAAACAGAACCAGGAACTCCGCGGTGAACTCGCGGCGGCGCGAGCCCAAATCCTGCAACTTTCCCAGCAGGCCAGCGAAGCCAATCGACTGAGGGCATTGCTTGATTTCAAAACCCGGTCGCCATTTCAAACCGTGGCGGCGGAGGTTATCGCCTCGAGCCCGGGGGAACGGTCGAATGCCATCTTCATCGGGAAAGGAGCGGACGCCGGATTTTCCACCGACCTCGCGGTGATCACTCCGGCCGGCGTGGTGGGGAAAATTATTGCCGTCTTCCCCCATTCGGCCCAGGTCCTGCTGATTACAGACCCCTCCAGCGGCGTCGGTTGCATCCTGGAAAAAACCCGGGTTGAGGGCGTGATGAAAGGCACCGGGCAGAGCCTGGGCCAGCTTCACTACATCATGAACGACCAGGCTGTTTCCGTTGGGGACGTGGTTCTCACTTCGGGACTTGACCAGATTTACCCCAAGGACCTTCCCGTCGGCACGGTGGCACGCGCCGGCCCAGGCAACATTTACA
>DASYXZ010000200.1:0-7031 GCA_035934315.1 Terriglobia bacterium
CTACTACGAGGATGATTACCCGTGGGGGTACGGTTACCCGTGGGGATATGGATACCCGGGATTGGGTTTCTTTGGCTACTACGATTTTGGCCGGGGATTCGGACGCGGCTATGGCCGGGGATATGAACGCGGCGGACATCGCCACTAGCAAAGAACGCGCTTGCGCCGGTTTGAGACGATGGTGAATTTAATTATCAGTTATGCATAGAATAGGATTATCTAACATAGTTACATACCATAGGCCTTAACACCAGTTGCGCCACCCACAAATCCGCTGCCGGGTCTTCAATCGTGCTCGTGCAGGCGAATCCCGGACTCAACAAATCTCTACTTGGTGTGGACTTTGTCGAGCGCGGCCTTAAGCCCCTGGGCCACGGACTCAGCCGATCCCACCGCCCAGAAGTGCATGAAGAAAAGCCGCGGCTCTTCCGTCAGCATGTGATTATGCAAAGCAGTCACCTTGATGCCGTGCGCGAGAAGCGCCGACATCACAGGATTGACTTCGTCCGCTGTCAGCACGAAATCTCCGGTTGCCGCGACTTTGCCTGCACCAGCTTCCTGAAAGTTAAGCGACTCGGCGACTCCCATGGAAGGTGGCAAAGTCATCCCGTCCATCTTAATGGCTTCGGCGCGCGGAATTCCGATGGCGAGCACGCCGCCATTGAAACCGCCTTTATGGCCGAGCGCTTCCTCCACCCTCTTTGCAAACGCGGGCTCTGCCACTGCTTTCGCACCTGAAGCTGGCTTGCCAAGTGGTGTTTTGGAGGTGGCGAGGGCTGCCTTCAGCGATTCCGCCAACTCTTCAGCCTTGCCGTGGCCCATGTAGTGCATGTACATGACGTGAGGCGTCTCGTCCAGCAGATGGTTATGGACGGCGGTGATCTCGATCCCCTTATCCCGCAACTTGGACATGACGCTGCCCACTTCATCTTGCAGGAGAACCAAGTCGCCCATCACGGTCGCATTGTCGGCGGAACCCGTGAAGGCGGCCCAGGATCCCAATGCCAGTCCGGGCTTAATAGCAACACCGCGCAGCGTCATGTGCAAGTCGGTGCGGGGAAAGCCGAATTTGTAAACATCACCAAGTTTCTGCCCTGAGCGGGCGAAAACCTGATCCAGCTTGGCTGTGTCGATTCCCTGCGCGGCCGCGGCCAGGGAGATAAGAAAACAAGTAACGAGCAATGCAAAAGTTTTAATTGAAGTCATAACAATTCTCCTTTGTGGCTTGGAATTAAAATAATTGCGGACAATGGTGATTGCGTTCCCGATTTCATAATGACGACATTCCTCAGACAGCACATCAAATCGCTCAATCGTGATTATTTTGACTCCGCAATCTTGGGAGACACTTGAGTCTCTGGCCGCAGTTGATCGGTGGCCCGTGTGGCGACCTCATCTCCTTCTTTGAGGTCTCCAAAGACCTCGATCAGCTTGCCGGAGGCCGCTCCCGTTTTCACGTCCACCCACTCGGTCCGGTTGTCACGGACGCGAATCACAAACGCGCGCTCCAGGTCATTGGCCACGGCAGAGGAGGGGACAAAGAGTGTTGGGTAGTCGCGCCGGACGGGCCACTGAACCTCGCAAAAAGTTCCGGGATCAAGCTGCGCGTGAGGGTCCCGCACATCCAATTCCACCGGCATAGTCCGCGTCTTGATGTCCACAGCGCCGGAAATCCTGGCGATGGGAGCCTTAAAAATTCTTCCCGGAAAGGATGGCACGGTGAAACTAACTTCTGTTCCCTTTGGAATTCCCGCCGCGTCGTATTCCGGAACCGGCACCACCAGACGGAGGCGGGAAAGGGTTTGGATTTGAACGATGGGCGTCATGGCCCCCGGCCCGCCCGCCGGCCCGACCAGCGCGCCAGTGTGAACGTATCGCGTGGTGACCTGGCCATCGAAGGGAGCAACAATGTTGAGATAGGCTTCGAGCTGAGCGACCGCGTGGAGCGCATCCAGGGCTGCCGTGGCGCTTTTTCCAAACGCCGCCGCGTTGGCTTGGTCGGCCTGAACGGCCTTCTGCGCAATGTCAAGGTCGTTCTGAGCCACCACTCCGGGAGTTTTGGCAGCCGACTTCATCCTCTGATAAGTGGCCTGGTCGGCTGCGACCTTCGCCTCCGCCCCGGCAAGCTGAGACTGGGCGCTCTGGAACTTGGACTCAGCCTCGGCGTGTTGAGCCGCCAGCTCCGGGGCCTCCAGTTGCGCGATTTGTTCCCCTTTCTTCACCGCAGATCCTCGGTCCACTTTGATCCATTTCACGAAGCCGGTCACCTTGGGATAGATATCAACAACTTCATAGGGCATGAGCTGCGCCGGGAGTCTTACCGTGGTGCTCAATTCCTGCGCGACTACGCGCGTCACTTCCACTTCAGGAACGGGCTGTGACGGTGCGGAAGCGGCAACTCGCGTTGTCTCGTTTGACGGACCACTGCACGAACTGGAGATTATCCAGACCGCCGAGAGGATGCATAAAAGTGTGACTTCCTTCCGCTTCATAGGATCTCCTTCCACGTTTTCACGCCCGCTGCTTATGGTGTCGCATAGCGGCTTGCGGGGTCATCCGGGTCGAGCGACGGAGCAATCGTGCTGGCGCGACGCTGGATCAAGGCAAAGACATAGGGCAGCACAGTAAGATTGGCGAGCGTCGCGGCGGCCAGGCCACCGATAACAGCCCGGGTGAGCGGCGCCGTCGCCTCTCCCGTGGCAACCGCCATGGGAACCATGCCGGCAATCATAGCCAGGCTGGTCATCAGTATCGGGCGCATGCGGCTGCGTGTTCCGTGAATGCTGGCGGATGCGGCGTCGGCTCCACCCCGGCGGTGTTGCTCCGCGAAAGTGGTCAGCAGGATGGCGTTGGCAGTCCCGATGCCAACCGCCATGATCGCTCCCATGAAGGATTCAATGCTCAACGGGGTTCGCGTCAGGAGCAGCATCAGGATGACGCCGCAAATCACCGCCGGACTGATGGTCAACACGACCAGTGACAGCCGCATCGATTCGAAATTTGCCGCCAACAGCAGAAAGATCACGACCACCGCCACCAGAAGGCCGATGCCGAGATTCGTAAAAGTTTCGCGCATGGGCGCGATCTGACCGCGGAGCCGCACATTCACTCCGCGCGGCGGTGCGCCCGCTCGCGCCAGGGCGGCGTCAATGTCGCGCGCCACCGGTCTAAGATCCTCGGCCACAGTGTTCGCCGAAAGTGTAAACAACCAGAGGCCATTCTCTCGATCGTACTCGCCCACCGCCGTCCCTTCGGTCACGGAAGCGAGGTCGCCGATCAGGGGATGCTGCCCCTCGCCCGGCATCACGGGGATATTCGCCACATCCTCGGTGGAAGTGATGCGTGGCTGCGGGTATTGCACCTGAACCTGGTAGCCAACGCCGGTCTTTGGGTCGGCCCAGTAATTGGGCGCCGTGAACCGGCTGGAATAAGTCGCCTCAGAAAGCGAACGCGCCACCTGGCTGGTGGTGACGCCCAGTTGTCCTGCCATCTCGCGATTGACTTGAACATTGACCGTGGGATAATTCTGCCTCTGATCCATGCGCAGATCACGCAGGCCGGCAACGCGGCGCAACTGGGATTCAACGGTTGCCGCATAAGTTCGCGTAACGGAAAAATCCGGCCCTTCCACCGTCACCTGCACAGGTGTGGGCGAGCCGAAGCTCATGATCTGGCTCACAATATCACCGGCTTCAAAGGAGAATGCGCAGCCAGGGAATTTCTGCGGCAATTCGCTTCGTAATCGCTCCTCGAATGCCGCAAGGTCAATGTGGGCTTCCGGCTTCAAGGCCACGTTGATCACTGCCTCCTGTGGGCCGCTGGTCCACAAAAAGACAGTGTTGATGGGATAGGTCGGCGGCTGCGTGCCGACGTAGCCCAGGCTAATCGCTATGTTGCCGCCCGAGGCGGATTGAATATCGGCCAAAACCTCGGTGACCAGGCGGGCCGTGTCCTCGGCGCGGGTTCCCGTGGGCGCATCGAACCGAAGGCGGAACTGGCCCGAGGTGACGCGCGGAAAAAGCTCGCGCCCAACTAGCGGCCCAAGAATGACGATGATGGCCACCACGATGACTCCGTAGGCGATTACCACCGCGACGCGCAGCGGCTGCAACCTTTCAAGCATGGCAATCCATTTCTCGCGCCCTCGCTCGAATAGGCGTTTGCGCTCTTTGACATCCGGCTCAGCGTGACGCTCCCGCAGAATCCAGACAGACATCACCGGCACCAGCGAACCGGAAAGGAAATAGGACGCCGCCATGGCCAGCCCCACCGCCAGTGTGAGAGGCACAAATAAGGCGCGTGTAACCCCCGTCATGAAAAACGAGGGCGCGAACACCGCCAGAACTGATAGCATGGCCAACAGTCGCGGAGTCACCACTTCTTTGCTCGCTTCCAGCACCGCGCGCGCTCGTGGCACACCTTGCCCAAGGTGTGAATGGACGTTCTCAATGACCACCGTTCCTTCATCCACCAGAATGCCCACGGCCAGCGCCAAACCTCCGAGCGTCATGATGTTGATCGTCTGCCCGGCCGCCCAGAGCGCCACGACGGCGGTTAACAACGCGAAAGGTATGGTGATAATGACAATCAGCGAGCTTCGCCAATCGCCCAGAAACAGCAGCACCATCAGGCCGGTGAGCAACGCCCCCAGCAGTCCTTCCCGCGACACTGAAGTAAGCGCGCTCTTTACGTAGCCTGACTGGTCGAACTCGTAACTGATGTCAATATCCGAAGGGACGAGGGTGCGGAAGCGGGGCAGGTTCGCCTTGACTTCGCTAACCACCGTAAGCGTGGAGGCGTCGGGACGTTTGGTCACCGGCTCATAGACAGCCTCCCGGCCGTTCACCAGGGCGTAGCCGGTGGGAATATCGGCGCTGTCTGAAACCCAACCGATGTCGCGCAAATAAACGGTCGGCCCGGCTCCGACGCGAATCGGCACGTTCAGGAGCGCGCTCACATCAGGCGTCACCGAGTTGCTCGTGACCATGCGCAACAAACTCCCGGTGCGGACGTTCCCCGCCGGATGAAGCTCGTTGCCGGCATTAATCGCCTGCACCACTTGATCGGGCGATAAGTTGTAAGCGCGCAATCGGTCGGGGTTCACCGTCACAACAATGGTTCGCTGGTTGCCGCCGAACGGGGGCGGCGCGGAAACGCCCGGCAGGGTGGCGAAGACCGGACGCACCCGGTTCAAAGCGAGATCCTGAATCTCGCCGAGCGAACGGGTTTTACTCGAGAACACCAAATAGCCCACCGGAACCGTCCCTGCGTCAAAACGGATGACGAAGGGGGGCACCGTGCCGTAGGGCATAAACGAGTGGGCTCGATTGACGTAAGAGATGGTTTGAGCCAGGGCCTGACTCATGTCAGTGCCGGGATGGAAAGTGAGCTTCAACAATCCATTGCTTTGAATGGATTTGTCCTCGACGCTTTCGATCCCATTGATGTAGAGGAAATGGAATTCATAATAAAAGACCAAATATCCTTCCATCTGGGCCGGGCTCATGCCGCCGTAAGGTTGGGCCACATAGATGACGGGCAGGTTAAGGTTGGGGAAAATATCCACGGACATTCTGGTGATCGCCAGGATCGAGCACAGGGCAATGCTAAGGACCGCAACAATAATGGTAATCGGCCGTCGCAGTGCGGCGTGAATCAGTCCCATGGTTAGCGCCCTCCCTGGGATTTCTGCCGCACCGCCTCGAGGAATGGTTCTAAACTCCCCTGGGACGCAGCGAGCGCTGCAAGGTTGTGCCACACGGCCAGCCGCGCCAGGGCGTCATCGATTTCCGCCTGCGCCAGCAAACTTTGGGCGTCGGCCACTTCGATGATGTTCGCCAAACCCGCTTTATAGCGTGCCGCCGCCTGGGTTTCACTGTCGCGCGCGGCGTGGAGTTCAATGGGAGTGTTTTCCGCCACGGCCCGCGCTCCTTCCAGCGCCGCTTGCGCTTGCTCCCGCTCGCCCGTGAGGTCTTGCATCGTTTGGTCGTAGCGGGCAACCTCGGCGCGTTCGTTCGCGGCTTCGATGTGCTTCCGGGCTCGCAGAGCAGAAAAATCGAAAAGGTTGGGGAACATGATGGTGACGCCTGCCGCCCAGTTTTCCCTTTCCAGTCCAAGCCCATTGACGCCGCCGGCCAAAGTCCCGTTCGGATTGGCGCCGCTGCCGCGCCCTGTAAGGGCGGACTGAAAATAGACGCGCGGATAATCGGTTCGGTTAAGGATTTTTTCCCGGGCGCGCGCCTCATTGATCCTGGCTTGCCCGGCGGCAGCAATCGGATGCGAAGATAGCGGAGCGGCAGCGGGCGCCGATTCGGGCGGTGAGTCAAGAAGCGGTCCGGGTTGGATGTCCACGTCTGTTCCGGCAAGGCCCAGTGTCTCCGCAAAAGCTACTCGGCTGATTCGTTCCTGTTGTTGAGCGCGAATCAGATTGGTTCGCGCCAGCGCCAGATCAGCGTCCGCGCGCGATGCATCCGCGCCCGGCCGGAGTTGATTGACCACCAGCACGTGGACAGACTTGCCCAGAATTTCCCTGCGTTCCACGTCCGACTGGGCCGCATGGACTGTCTGCCGGGCGGCGAGCAGCGTCAAGAAAGCATCCGTGGTTGCCACGGCCACTTCCAGGTGCGTCACGGCCTCATCCGCAGCGGCCCGATTTTCCGTAGCGCGCGCCGAATCCACCGTGGCGCGACGCAATCCAAAGTCAGCCGGCTCCCAGGAAAACAAAAGTCCCGCCGCGCTTCCCCACACGCTCCGGTTCGACGTCGCGGGCAGTACCGGTCCTGAAATCGACGGAATGACTGATTGGGGCAGGAGAAGTCCGAAGATATTGTTCGCCGTGGCGCGGTTGGATTGCCAAACCGAATTGGCGCTGGGCAAATAATTGGTTCGCGCCAGGGTCACGCCCGCTCGCGCTGCCGCGATCTGCTCTCGCGCCGCACGAATGACGGGGTAGTTCGTCTCCGCGTAGTGGATCGCGTCTTCCAGAGTGAAGGTCTTCACCGGCCGGTTTTGGGAAGGGGAGGACTGCGCCA
>DASYXZ010000222.1:0-3982 GCA_035934315.1 Terriglobia bacterium
GAGGAATGTTCGTGCTTTTATTCCGCCATCGGAGCAAGTCCGTTGTTTTTTGTTTCGCCGCGCTCATCGCATGCAGTGCGTTGGCCCAAGCCAAGCTGCAAAAGGATATTGAATACGGCCGTGCGGCGGACGTGAGCCTGAAGCTCGATGCCAGCGTCCCTGACGGCCCCGGCCCCTTCCCAGCGGTCATTATTGTCCACGGGGGAGGGTTTACCGGTGGCAACAAACAGATGTATGTGACGCCGATTTTGGAACCCTTATCGCGGGCGGGATTCGCCTGGTTCAGCATCGACTATCGTCTGGCGCCCCAATACAAATTTCCCGCCGCCGTCGATTGTGTGATCGCCTGCAAAAAGCAGGCGATGCCTGCCAGCTCTATACCGTCCCAAGCGGCAAACACGGAATGGGCAACTGGGAAGGCACCCCGGCATACAAACAGAAAGTAGTGGAATGGTTGCAAAACACGTTGCAATGAGGATTCCAGCACTCGTGGGATGAAGCGGAAGGCGCGTGACGACCAACTGAGAGGCAGAAACAGAAGTCAGAATTGGGCAGCCGGTGTACAATAATTGGAGGGGTGGTGAAACAATGCAGGAATACGAATTCACGGTGGTGATTGAGAAGGACGAGGATGGCCGGTTTGTGGCCATTTGTCCTGCTCTTCAAGGCTGCTACACCGAGGGGGAGACCGAAGGAGAAGCGCGCCAACTTATCGAAGACGCTATCCGCCTGCATATCGAAAGCCGACTGGCACACAATGAGCCGATATACCGCGAAGTGGACTCCCGCAAGGTGCGAGTCGCCGTGTGACGCAAAAGATTCCCTCATACAATTCCCACCAAAACCGTTTCCGTATCTGGATGGTAAAATTTAAGTATGAGTGAAAGACTTCCTACAATCAATTCCCGGCAAGTGATTTCCATCCTGAAGAGGCATGGCTTTGCCTTGGATCGGCAGTCGGGAAGCCATGCTGTCTTCATTCATCCCAACGGGCGCCGGACGACTGTCCCGATCCACGCCAAACATGATTTGGGGAAAGGACTCCTCCATCAAATTATGCGGGATGCCGAATTGACCCTTGACGAAATGTTGAAGGGATGAAGTAGTGCCGATCTTCAGACCGGCATCTTGAATTGCTCCGACCTGCCGACCTGGAAGGTCGGTGATACAGCAAACAGGCCTATCACACGCGCTCAACCTCTCTGGACATTCTCCTCCAATGGAAATATGCTTGAGGATCGTGATAACTCCAACGCTCCACAAATTACGATTAGCCGAGCGGATGTCGCGCCTGGGGACGGAAAGCGCCTTTGAAGTCCTGGTCCGTGCGAGGGAGCTCGAGGCGCGCGGGCATGACATTATTCACCTTGAAATCGGTGAACCGGATTTCCCCACAGCCCCCCACATTGTTGAAGCCGCCGCGCGCGCCCTGCAAGATGGCTGGACCCACTACGGTCCTCCCGCCGGCCTGCCTGAGCTTCGCGAAGCGGTGGCTGAAGATGTCTCGCGGCGCCGCGGTATCGCGATGGATCCCGCCGAAGTGGTGATTACTCCCGGCGCCAAGCCCATCTTGTTTTTCATCATTCTGGCACTGGTGGAAAAGGATGACGAGGTCCTCTATCCCAACCCCGGGTTCCCCATTTACGATTCAATGATTCGGTTTGTGGGTGGGCGGCCGGTGCCCTACTCGCTGGCTGAAAAACTTAATTTTGACGTGGACGTAGCCGAAATCGAAGGGAAAATCACCCGACGAACCCGGCTCATTATTTTAAATTCTCCGCACAATCCGACGGGCGGCGTGATGAGCCATGAACAAGTAGCCAACCTCGCTGACTCATTGGCCGCGCCCGGAAGGCAGGAAATTTTCGTTCTCTCCGATGAAATCTATAATCGATTGATCTTTGAAGGGGAGCACACAAGTCTGGCTCAATTCCCGGGCATGAAAGAACGGACTATCATTCTCGACGGATTTTCAAAAGCTTATGCGATGACAGGTTGGCGCCTCGGTTACGGCGTGATGCGGGCGGACCTGGCCCAGCAGATATCCCTGCTGATGACCAATTCAAATTCCTGCACCGCCAGCGCGACGCAGATTGCCGGGGTTGCAGCCTTGCGCGGCGACCAGGGATGCGTGACTCACATGCTGGAGGAGTTCCGCCGGCGGCGCAGGGTGATGGTGGACGGCCTGAACGCGATTCCGGGATTTCGATGCCGCCAGCCGCGCGGGGCATTCTATGCGTTCCCCAACATTGCGGGCACTGGGCGGAATTCGCGGGAGATGGCCGATGCTCTGCTCACCCAAGCCGGCGTGGCGTGCCTGGCAGGCATGGGATTCGGAAAATGGGGTGACGGCTATTTGCGATTCTCCTACGCCAACTCGGTTGAGAATATTAAAAAAGCACTCGACCGCATTGGAAGCTGGGTGAAAAAGAATCTTTAGAGCAGGTAGACCGTGGACTGTACGCAGGAAAAGCGCGACGGCAAAAAAGGTTTCCAAGTTCATTAGAGATGCCCCACACCAAGGCCCACTACCGCGTCTTCGCCACCTGCAACATCGGCCAGGAAGCGCTCGACCTACTGCGGCAGCGCGGGTATGAGCTTGAAGTTTACGACCAGCTCGAACCGCCGCCCAAAAGTTTAATCCTCGAAAAAGTTCGTGCCGGTGTCGATGGTATCATCACCACGCTGCGCGACCAGATTGACGCGGAAGTTTTTGAGGCTGGCCGGGCCACGCTCAAGGTCGTGGCGCAGGACGCCGTGGGGTTCGACAACATCAACCGCGCCGACGCCAACCGCTTTAAGATTCCCTTCACCCATACTGCCGAGGTCCTCACCGAAGCCACGGCGGAATTTGCACTGCTGATTCTCGGTTGCGTGGCGCGCAAGCTCTATCCCAGTGAACGGCTGGTGCGAGAGCATCGCTGGGGCGCGTGGCATCCGTTCCTGCCATACCTCGGTGACGAAGTAACCGGCAAAACCGTGGCCGTGATTGGCACGGGGCGCATCGGCCAGGCCTTTATGAAGAAAGCGGTGGCCTTTGACGTCAACTTTCTCTGCTATGATCCCGCCTTCCAGGCAGATGATTACGTCGCCAGGATTCAGGACGAACTCGAATTGCGATTCCGCAATGGTTTCACCACGGAGAAGCGCACCGCCCGCTACGTGACTTTTGAGGAAGCGCTCAGTGGCGCCGACTTTGTGAGCGTTCACGTGCCGCTTCTTCGCGAGGGCGATACCGGCACACCCACGTTTCATTTATTCAATGAGAAGACTCTGCGCCTGATGAAACCCACCGCCTACCTTATTAACACATCGCGCGGACCCGTGGTGGATGAGCGCGCCCTGGCCGATGCCGTGCGAGCAAACCTGATAGCGGGCGCCGCACTCGACGTTTTTGAAAAGGAGCCGCTGCCCGCTGACTCGCCGCTGCTCGCGCCCGAGCTTGAAGATCGCGTTCGCTTGTTCAATCATTTTGCCAGCGCCGGCCGCATCACGCGCCTTTCCACTGATCCCAACAAAGGCATGGCCGGGCGCTGCGTCCAGGCGCTGATCGATGTGCTGGAAGGCAACTACAATGGCAACCCTGCGCAAATGCCGTACGTGGTGAATAAGGAGGCGTTCCGGTAACTTAAACGACCTCTTTCGCTTGATTGCCGCCCGCGGAGCGTTTCTGGATGAGTTGCTTGAGTGACGTGTGAAGCGAGTACGCAATGCGCCTCGGAAAATATCCACGGCCATTTGTTGCTGCCCTGGAAGATGGAGAAATCAGCCATGACTGAATCCGAGAAGCAAGCTCTTGATCGGGAAGGCTACATGGCGCTTCCGGGTTTTATGAGCGCCTATTTTCTTGAGGGCCTGCAGCGCCGCGTTAAAGAACTTTTTGCAGAAGAGGGAGAGCAGGCCGGAGCCGAGTTCAGGCAGGAACCGCAAACGCAGCGCCTGGCCAATCTCGTAAACAAAGGTGAAATTTTCGAGCGAGTCA
>DASYXZ010000228.1:0-11103 GCA_035934315.1 Terriglobia bacterium
AGCGCCAGAACTGTTATCTGCGATGTGCGCCGCCGAAGCCAGGTGGAGCGGATGGTGGCCAGCGTCATGCGTCGGGAGCGTCGCATCGATATCCTGATGTATGTCGCGGGAGTCGGGAAGGGCGCGCCTTTCATTCAGACGGGCGAGGAACTATGGGACTGGACCGTTGACATCAATCTGAAGGGAGCATTTCTTGTGGCGCGCGCCGTGGTTCCACACATGATCAAGCAGGGAAGTGGAAAACTGGTCTTTATGGCCTCCACCAATAGTTGGGACGCGGAGGCTGAACTTGCGCCTTACAACGCATCGAAGGCGGGCGTGTTCCTCCTGGCCAAAACCCTGGCGCGAGAATTGGGGCCTTACGGGATTCAGTCAAACGCCATCGGTCCCGGCTTGATTCGAACTCGATTGACGGAGCCTTTTCTCAGGGATCGGAAATTTATGCGGAAATATAAAAACCTGATTCCGGTTGGGCGGCTCGGTGTGCCGGATGACATTGCGGGGCCGGCAGCGTTTTTGGCTTCACCCGATGCAGATTACGTAAACGGCGTGTTGCTGTTTGTGGACGGCGGACAGTTGGCCTGAGAGCAGAAGGCAGACAACTATTCTCAGAATATTTAACTGGAGATCACATGCGCAAAGTAATTCGTACTGTCAGTGGACCCCGGCCGCTTGGACCTTATTCACAAGCTATTGTGGCCGGCGATTTTGTGTTTGTCGCGGGGCAGGGCCCGATAAACCCCGGAAACAACGAAATGGAACTGGGCGACATCCGGGCTGAAACCCGCCGCACGCTGGAAAATATTCGCGCCATACTTGAGGCTGCCGGAAGTTCGCTGCGCAATGTGGTGCGCGTGGGGGTTTTCCTGGCCGATCTGAATGACTTCGCGGCCATGAACGAAGTGTATAAGAAGTTTTTCCCTGTTGACCCTCCCGCCCGAACCACGGTGGGTGTGCAGTTGCCGAAAATTAAAATTGAAATTGACTGCATTGCGTGGGTTAACAAACCCCGCAAAATGTAACGCGTCCATCTGGTCTGCGGCATTGATAAGAGGATCGACATGCATTATCGCGAACTATCGACGCCGGCTTTGACAATTGATCTCGACATTATGGGACGCAACCTGGACAGGATGGCAAAATCCTGCCGCGAGCAAGGCGTCGGATTGCGTCCTCATACGAAGACTCATAAGACGCCGGAGGTGGCGCGGCTTCAGCTTGAGCGCGGCGCCGTGGGCCTGACCGTTGCCAAGGTAGGCGAGGCGGAGGTGATGGCGAACGCGGGCCTGGATGAGATTCTGGTGGCGTATCCGGTTTTCGGCCGGGAGAAACTTGAACGCCTGGCTGCCCTGGCTCAGGCGCGAAAGATTCTGGTCTCGCTCGACGATGAGCAGACGGCGAAAGAGCTGTCGCGAGCCGTGCACGAAAAAGGCGCGAACATTGGCGTGCTTGTCGAGTTTGACGTGGGCTTTAACCGCTGCGGCCTTCAGCCTGGCCCCGCGTGTGTAGATCTTGCGCGAAAAATCGAGAAACTGCCAGGTCTTAAATTCCGCGGGTTGATGACTTATTTCGGGAACGTCTGGGGGACCGAAGAGGCGCGGCGAAAAGAAATGAAGCAAGTGGCGGAGCAAGTGGCTCGGGCGCTCGAGGCTTTTGCCCAGGCCCGGATACCCGTTGAAATTGTTTCCGGGGGCTCGACCCCGTCGGCCCAATTCGCTGGCGAGATTCCGGGGCTGACGGAAATCCGTCCGGGAACTTACGTGTACAACGACCTGAATACTTTCTATCAGGGCGCCTGCCGGCTTGAAGATTGCGCCACTCGCGTGGTGACCACCGTGGTTTCCATCGCGGTCGCCGGGCGCGCCATCATTGATGCGGGGTCGAAGACATTTTCTTCGGACACGTTGAATTCCGGTCCTAAAGCGGGTTACGGCATGGTTGTCGAAGCTCCGGATGCGCCCCTGATCAAATTAAATGAAGAGCACGGCCATTTGGATATCACGAACTCTTCGCGCGCATTCCGCGTGGGCGATGTTCTCACCGTGGTGCCCAACCACGTTTGCACGTGTGTGAACATGCATGATGAGGCGTACCTCCTGCGCGACGAACTGGTGGTGGGCTGTTGGCGAATCGCCGCGCGCGGGAAAATTCGTTAACCTTTTATAAAACTTGCTTGCTTAAAGTGCGCTTGCCTCGCACCTCGGACGCGAGTACAATACAACTTCCGGCAAACCGAGAAGGCGCGAGTCCGAAAAATATTCCTGCTTGTGATTTTCTCCGAGCGTTAATGACCGCATTCTGGAACAACTAAAGACCAAGGGTGTCGGGGGATCGAACTTTTTCCATACCCTCGAAATGGAGCCGCATGAAATCCAAAGAGCCGCAAGAAAACCGCATTGGACCAATCAATCCCTTTGCCTTGGGCAACGTGTTCATTGAGGCCGCCAAAAAATTGGGGTGGATGGAAGAAGACCTCGTGGAGCGCCAGCGTCGTTACTTCATCACCACCAAAGGTTTTGCCGAGATGGAAAAACTGGGGATGGATTTGCAGAGGGTCGCACACTACCGGCCCATGACGCCGCTTCCGGATAATATTCCTTCCCGACACGAACGTCCTGACCCGCAGCCCGGGAACGTCACTCCACGGCATGAGCGCCAGGCGCCGCGCAAGGAGATCACGCTTTCACATCACGAGCGTTCGATGTCACGCCGAGATAACCACCCTGCCCGCCACGAACGCCCCCGTCGCCCTGACCGCAATAATGACCGGCGTCCTGATCGTAACCGGTATTAGCGCGACCGCCCTTTCCTTAACCGCGAGTCTTGCTTTGGCATCCGGTTTCTTGTCTTATAATACTGGCAAGCGAAAGTGGCGGAATTGGCAGACGCGCCAGACTTAGGATCTGGTCCCGCAAGGGGTGGGGGTTCGAATCCCCCCTTTCGCACCAGAAACTTGCAGACAGGCTCACGCCGAATCTTCATGAAATTAGATTCAGGGTCTGGTCCGGGTAGACCCGTTTTCTAGGACTTTCGACTGACTGCCGTTTGTGGGATTGTGTTGGAAGGTGTCGAGAGGGCATCCAACCTTGCTGAAAACATACGCTCTCGATTGTTCTGCGCCGCGCCACAAGTTTGGCTCGGAGCTTTTTCTCTTCCGCTGAATCTTGGCATGAATTTTTCAGTAAGTGGCCAAGCTCGCGCAGCCCCGGCGTGAAACATACATCTTGCACACACATTTGCCTGGCGCTCAGGGCTTGCCGGGTTTTTGAAGATGTGCCACAGGTCGCAGGAGTTCCATGCACGTTAGGATCTTGAGGGCATGAGGAATTTCCGCGCCGCTGGTGGAAGGGAGTGGCCGGTCATAGGCAATTGTGTTTCGGCCTGGTTCAGCGGCAGGGAACTTTCAAGATTAAACTTTCAACTGGGAGCCGTATTGTGCGGCCGGAGCACCTATCACACGTGCGGCAAGATCGAACGTCTTGAAGAGCACGCTGCGATTTTCGATGCCCAGCTTGGAAAAAATTCTGGAGACGTGAAACCGCGCCGTTCGCTCGGAAATTCCGAGCGCCCCGCCAATTTCTTTATTGGAAAGCCTTCGGATCATGAGTTGCAGCACTTGGTTTTCCCGAGCCGTCAGAGACTTGCTGAACTGATTATCGAGGAGCAGATTAGTATGTTTGACATAGGCGGAGATGACCTCCCGGGGAAACCAAAGGCGGCCAGCCAATATCACCTGCAGGGCTTCCGCCAGCTCTTCGCACCAATTGTCGTGAGCCTTTACAGTTCCGTCCAATCCCGCGAAAAGTAGACGAAGGGCCGCATCGTGGTTGTCTCTGCCTGGGGGCACAAGAGCGATGAACTTGCTACCCGGGTGCCGGATCCTCAGGAACCGGCAGGCGCCAATTACCTGATCCCCTAACGACCAAACATCCAATACGAAGACGCAGGGTCGCAGTGGCGAGGGAACGGCATCGGGCTCCGGAAAGGCTACCTGAGAGAGCAACCGGGTGTCTTGGGAAACGCTCATGGTTCGTTTTATGAGCGCGGGAATGGCCGGATGCCTGGATAGGATGTGAAGGGACAGCCGAGTATCGCCATTGTCAGGCACAGGGTTTGCTCCTCCCAAGGGAATACATAACGTACAGCATCGCCACCGAGAACTCAACTTCAAATTGCCGCTTCGACTTATCTTGCTTTCTCTTTCTATTCGCTGGCGGACAGACGGCCCTGAGAAAGCAAATAAACTGTCTGTCGAGGTTGGCGGCTGCCAGTTGAATAATCCCGTCATTGGTTGTTTCATGATCGACCTTGGCTACAGCAGGTGGCGGTTGCGGTTGCCCAAGGGGGTTGTCCGTATCGTTCGCCGCTGGATCGGGTAAACCGTCCACCTTCGGCCCGTGAGAGGCACGTCCTCGGCGGTCTTAATCGACCTCTTACTTGCTCAGGAGTGAGCGGCTGTGCAGGGAAAGCAATCGACAAATATGGCGAAAGAGAACGCGCCGGGTGATGGGTTTCGGGTCAGCGCGCCACAGCCGTCGTTGCCCAAAGGCGGCGGGGCGATTCGCGGCATCGGGGAGAAATTCGCGGCCAACCCGGTGACCGGCACGGGCTCGATGACCGTTCCCATCTACACCAGTCCCGGGCGTTCCGGCTTCGGCCCCCAGCTTTCCCTCACTTACGATTCCGGCGCGGGCAACGGGCCTTACGGATTTGGCTGGACGCTCGCTCTGCCTTCCATCACTCGCAAGACGGATAAGGGCCTCCCGCAGTACGCGGACGCGCGGGAATCGGACACGTTCATTCTGACCGGCGCGGAAGACCTTGTCCCGCTGCTCGTCCAAAACAACGGGGCATGGCAACGCGACGTCATGACGCGGACCGTGTACGGGAGAACGTATGAGATCCACCGTCATCGTCCTCGAGTCGAAGGTCTTTTCGCGCGGATCGAGCGCTGGCGCAACACTGCCGATTCCAGTGACACGTTCTGGCGCTCCATCTCCAAGACGAACATCACAACCTGGTACGGCAAATCGGGCGGGAGCCGCGTGGCCGATCCCGCCGATCCTACACACATTTTTTCCTGGCTAATTTGCGAATCTTACGACGACAAAGGCAACGCCACCGTCTATCAATACAAAGCAGAAAACTCCCAGGGCGTTGACCTGACCCAGGCCTGCGAGCGCAATCGCAGCGATGCGACGAGATCGGCACAGCGCTATGTTAAAAATATCTTGTATGGCAATCGCACCCCGTATTTCCCTCGCCTGACCGACCCCGCGCCGGCCCCGCTGCCCACGGACTGGTGCTTCGATCTGGTGTTCGATTACGGCGAGCACGACACGCACACGCCCACGCCCGTGGAAGTCCAGCCGTGGGTTTGCCGGTCCGATCCTTTCTCAACCTATCGGCCCACGTTTGAAGTTCGGACCCATCGACTTTGCCGGCGCGCGTTGATGTTCCACAATTTTCCCGCCGAGCCCACGGCCGGCGCGAACGCGCTGGCGCGCTCAACGGATTTTGTCCACTCGTCGGTTTCAGATCCGCCCGCCGATCCCGCCAAGCCGTTCTATGCGTTTTTGCTTTCCGTCACCCAAACGGGCTACACGCGGCAAGGCGACGGCAGCTACGTTTCCAAATCTCTGCCGCCCTTGGAATTTGAATACACGGAAGCGACCATCGATGAGACGGTGAGGACGATCGACGACGAGAGCCTCAAGAATCTGCCCTACGGCCTCGACGGGAAAAACTTTCGATGGGTGGATTTGGATGGCGAAGGGCTTTCTGGAATCCTCACCGAGCAGGGCGGGGGATGGTTTTACAAACCCAACCTCAGTCCCGCCAATGTGCAGACGCAAAACGGCGCTCCAATCACGCTCCCGCAATTGGGTGCGGAAGAAGTGGTGGCGCGCCGGCCTTCACTCGCCGCGCTGGGTAGCGGCCGTCAGCAATTGCTCGACCTGTCCGGCGACGGCCACCTAGACCTGGTTGATTTAAGTGGGCCCACGCCGGGCTATTACGAGCGGACTGAAGACGCGAGTTGGGAGCCTTTTCAAAGTTTTGAATCGCTTCCATCGATCGATTGGCAAAATCCCAACTTGAAATTGATCGACTTGGACGGCGACGGCCACTCCGATGTTTTGATCAGCGAGGACAATGCCTTCTGGTGGCACACATCCCTTGCTGCGGAGGGATTCGGCCCCGGGCATCGGGTGGCGCAGGCCCTCGACGAAGAAAAGGGACCCAAGCTGGTTTTTGCGGACGGCACGGAGACCATTTTCCTGGCTGACATGACCGGTGATGGCCTCACCGACCTGGTGCGTCTACGCAACGGCGAAGCGTGCTACTGGCCCAATCTTGGCTACGGACGCTTCGGGGCGAAAGTCACGATGGACGCCGCGCCGTGGTTTGACTCGCCCGATCTGTTTGATAGCCGGCGAATTCGCCTCGCAGACATCGACGGCTCCGGAACCTCGGACATTACTTATTTTTCGGCCCGCGGGGTGGACCTGTATTTCAATCAATCGGGGAACGGGTGGGGCGCGCGGCGACGGCTCGACCATTTTCCGCGCATCGAGAATTTATCCTCGGCGGCGGCTATGGACCTGCTGGGCAACGGCACGGCCTGCCTGGTGTGGTCGTCGCCCTTGCCAGGTAACGCCCGCCAGCCCATGCGCTATGTGGACCTGATGGGTGGGCAGAAACCCCATTTGCTGGTCCGCACGGCAAACAATCTGGGCGCGGAAACACGCGTCGATTACGCTCCCTCCACCAAGTTCTACGTTCAAGACAAAATGGCGGGCACTCCATGGCTTACCCGAATCCCCTTTCCGGTCCATGTTGTCGAGCGCGTGGAAACTTATGACTGGATCAGTCGCAATCGGTTCGCCACGCGCTACGCTTACCACCACGGCTATTTCGACGGCGTGGAACGGGAGTTTCGCGGCTTCGGGAAGGTGGAGCAGTGGGACACAGAGGAGTTTGCCACGCTCACGGCTTCCGGCCAATTTCCCGCCGCCACCAATATCGACGCCGCTTCCAACATCCCTCCCGTAAGAACCGTCACCTGGTTTCATACGGGCGCGTTCTTCGGCGAGAGTCAAATCACGAAACAATTTGAAGAGGAATACTACCGGGAAGGCGATGCGAGCGAGGCGCTGGCTGGGCTTACCGACGATCAGCTTAAGACCATGTTGCTTCCCGACACGGCGCTGCCTGCCTCTGTCTTTTTAGCCGATGGCACGCGCATCACCTACGACCCTTCCAGCGAGGAAATTCGCGAGGCCTGCCGGGTGCTGCGCGGCTCGATCCTGCGCCAGGAGATTTATGCCGAGGATGACTCGGAAGCCGCCGACAGGCCGTACACCGCGTCGGAGCGAAACTACACGCTCGAGCTGCTTCAGCCGCAAGGACCCAACCGCTACGCGGTCTTTTTCGCCCACCCAAGGGAGAGCGTCGAATTCCACTACGAACGCAAACTCTACAAGGTCTCGGGTAACACCCTTGCCGATTCAAAGAACCCGCCGGCCGGCGCCCGGACGGCCGCCGATCCGCGCGTCACTCATTCCCTCACCCTGGCCACGGACGCCTTTGGCAATGTGCTACAAAATGCCGCCGTCGGGTACGGGCGCCGTTACCTCGATCCCGCGCTGGACGCCGGCGATCAGGCCAAGCAAAGCGCGACGCTGGTCAGTTACAAGGAGAGCAGCTACACCAACCCGGTGCTCGCCGACGATGCTTATCGCGCTCCGGCAGCGGCCCAGTCGAGCGCCTACGAACTGATTCAAGCCCAGCCCGCCAGCGCTTTGCCCGGCCTGACCAATCTTTTTCGTTTCGAAGAATTACAGAGCATCGTCAAGGCGGCCAGCGACGGCGCGCACGATATCCCGTTCGAAAATTTGAATCCCGCTGGACTCGCCACTGGCCAGCCGTACCGGCGATTGTTCCGCCGCCTTCGGACACTCTACCGGCCAGATGACATGGGGACCGGAGCGGCCAACGCGCTCGCGCTTTTGCCTCTCGATAAGTTGGAATCTTTGGCCCTGGCGGGAGAGCGCTACAGGCTGGCGTTCACACCCGGCCTTGTCTCCCAGGTCTTTCAACGAGGCGGAAATGCTCTGATGGCAGCGCCCGCCACGGTGATCGGCGGCGCGGGGCCGGACGGTGGAGGCTACGTGGATTTGGACGGGGATGGGAATTGGTGGATGCCTTCGGGCCGCGCCTTTAACCATCCCGATCCCAACGCCACCCCAGCCCAGGAATTGGCCGAAGCGCAGCAGCACTTCTTCTTGTCGCGCCGGTTTGAGGACCCGTTCGGCAACGGCACCACCATCACTTACGATCCGCCTCATGATTTACTCGTGGTTCAGTCCGCGGACTCGCTCGCCAACACGGTTATCGCGGCAAATGACTATCGCGTGCTGAAGCCGGCGCAGTTGACTGACCCGAATGGCAATCGCTCCGCCGTGGCATTTGACGCGCTCGGGATGGTGGCTGGCACGGCGGTGATGGGGAAAGCGACAGAGAATCTGGGCGATTCCTTGGCGGGGTTCAACACAGACCTCACAGAAACGCAAATCGGCAATTTCTATGCCGCCAGCGATCCCCACACGCTGGCCGGGGCGCTTCTGACCTCAGCCACTACGCGCATCGTCTACGACTTGGACCGATTTCGAATTTCTCAGACCGCCGCGCCGGAGGATCCGACCCAATGGGTTCCCGCCTTTGCCTCCAGCATAGCGCGCGAGACCCACGCGAGCGATTTGGGCGCAGGACAACAATCCCGATTGCAATTGACTTTCGGCTATTCCGACGGCTTTGGGCGCGTCATCCAAAATAAAGTTCAGGCCGAGCCGGGCCCGGTGACCGATGGCGGGCCGACGATTACTCCGCGCTGGGTGGGCAGCGGGTGGACGATTTACAACAACAAGGGCAAGCCCGTGCGCCAGTACGAACCCTTCTTCAGCCAGCTTCCTGCCGGACATCAATTTGAGTTTGGCGCGCAAGTGGGTGTGAGCCCCGTCCTCTGCTACGACCCGATCGAGCGCGTCGTGGCCACAGCCCACGCCAACCATACGTTTAAAAAAGTGGTATTCGACCCTTGGCACCAGGAGACCTGGGACGCAAACGACAACGTTGTGCTGAACGATCCCAAGACGGACGCCGATGTGGGCGATTTTTTCCAGCGCCTGCCGGATAGCGATTACTTGCCCTCCTGGTACACACAACGCAGCGGAGGAGGCCTGGGCCCGGCGGAGCAGGTCGCGGCCACCCAAGCTGCCGCTCACGCCAACACACCCACCGCGATCTACTTTGACCCGCTCGGCCGCGCAATTTTGACCGTGGCCGACAACAGCGTGGCGGGAAAGTATTCGACGCGGACGGACTTCGATATCCAAGGCAATCCTAACCTGGTGACGGACCCACGCGGGAATGCTTCGGTGTTTACCAGCTACGACATGTTGAAGCGCAAGCTCAGTACAACGAGCTGTGATGCCGGCGAGCATTGGAATTTGACCGACGTGCTTGGCAAGCTGATTCGCGCCTGGGACGGCCGCGGCTTTCAAGCTCGCCTGCTCTTTGACGAGCTCCGCCGCCCCACGGACACTTTCACGCAGCTTTCTCCCGCCGCGGAGTTGCTGGTCGAGCGCCGAGTGTACGTGGACCGGCCGGATTCGGGGTGGACGCTGGCGCAAACCCAGGCGGCCAACCTGCGCGCCAAAGCCTACCAGACGTTTGACGGCGCGGGGGCGCTCACGGCTCAGCAATACGACTTCAAGGGCAATCTGCTTTCGGTTATCCGGCAGTTGGCGGTGAACTATCAGACGCAAGTGGACTGGACGCCGATTGCCACGCTATACGACGCGGGGAAGATCGCCACAGCGGCCGCGCCGCTGCTGGAGACTGAGACTTTTAATTCCAGCACCACCTATGACGCCCTCAACCGTCCGGTCGCGCTGACGGCGCCAGACGGAAGCGTCGTCAAGCCGACTTACAACGAAGCGAGTTTGCTGGAGGCGGTCAACGCCAATCTGCGCGGGTCCGCGACGGCCACGCCCTTCATCATCAATATCGATTACAACGCCAAAGGGCAGCGAACCCTCTGCCAATATTCGAATGGCGTCAGCACGGCCTACCATTATGACCCGCTCACTTTCCGCTTGACCGACCTTATTGCGACGCGCACCGGCGACGGCGCAACACTTCAGGACTTGCACTACACCTACGATCCGGTGGGCAACGTCACGGAAATCGACGACAGCGCGCAGGAGGCGATGTATTTCAATAATGCGGTGGTCACGGCGAGCGCCCAGTACGTTTACGACGCCATCTATCGCCTGATTCAGGCCGACGGGCGCGAGCACGCCGGCCAAACTGCCATCCCGCAGTACGACTGGAACGACGCGCCGCGCATCGGATTGCCCCAGCCGGGCGATGGCCAAGCCATGCGCCAATACACGGAGCAGTACCAATACGATGCGGTGGGCAACATCCTGTCCGTCGTTCATCAAGCCACGGGCGGTAATTGGACGCGCAGCTATCAATACGACGCCACGAGCGACCGCCTGCTCTCGACCAGCCTGCCGGGCGATCCCTCGGGCGGCCCTTACTCGGCCAAATATTCGTACGACGCCAACGGAAACGTCACCGCCATGCAGCACCTGGCGGAAATGGATTGGGACTTCAGGAACCATTTCGTGCGGGCCAATCTGGGAGGCGGGGGCTGGGCTTACTCCGCCTACGATGCCGCAGGGCAGCGCGTGCGCAAAGTGGCGGTGAAGAACGGCGGCACGCTTATCGAGCAGCGCATTTACCTGGGCGGTTACGAAGTCTTCCGGCAATCCGACGGGACGGGCAGTGTG
This sequence comes from Terriglobia bacterium, assembly GCA_035934315.1. Taxonomy (GTDB): domain Bacteria; phylum Acidobacteriota; class Terriglobia; order UBA7540; family UBA7540; genus DASYXZ01. The sequence continues at coordinate 10,860 of DASYXZ010000228.1, forward strand.
AAACTCGAGCGGCAGACGCTCCACATCATGGACGACAAGCGCCGCGCGGCCATGGTTGAAACTAAGACGATTGATTCAGGCAACGCCGTCGCCTCGCCTGTGACCTTGACGCGCTTTCAATTCGATAACAGCTTGGGCTCCGCCATCCTCGAACTTGATTCGAACGCTGCCATCATTTCCTACGAAGAGTATTACCCGTTCGGCGCCACATCCTATCAGGCGGTCAATAGCGCCATCGACGTAA
>DASYXZ010000233.1:0-3341 GCA_035934315.1 Terriglobia bacterium
GACGCGCAGCCGGTGACCAGGCATAACAGGACGAGTGAGATCATAGCGCCTTTCATGGGTCCGATTAGATATGCGCCCGCCTGCGGTGTCAAGGATTGGTCGACCCGCCGGAACCCTGCCGTTCTTGGGTCTTTAAACATAGTTCTGGTTGTCTTCTTTAGAAACCGGGCCGCTGTATCCGTCGCGTGAGGTCGTCAGCTTCGTATTGGTCTAGCGGTCGGCGATTCGAGACCAGTCGCTGGCATTTAAATGCATATTAATAATATGAATTCAATATTGATAACGGCATGAGGTTTGCTGTTGTATGTTCTCTCATGAGAAAAATGTACCGACTTTGCACGCTTGGGCTCCTGCCGATGACACTTTCCGCTCTCGCTGACGGGCCATATTCGGACAGTTTTGAAGCGGCCACGCTCAGCCCATTTTGGACCGCCACTCAGGGCAACGGCGTAGTTCAAGCTTCAGCGACCAAATCCCACACGGGAGCGCAATCGCTGCAGATGGCCCGCACTGGTGGCGGGCAATTGAACCTGGCGCTTCAGCACACCTATTCCGCCGCGCAATACGGAACGGTGACGGTTTGGTTTTACGATGATGCTACGCGTTACGGATACTATTCCTATCTGGCGATCGGCAACACCGGCCTGGGCCTCAGCTCGAGTCTCGGAGTCCAGGATTGGGACGCCACTCACTACTACTATCAACCTCTTAACGGAACCGGCGGCACCGTCCCTTCCATCTCCCGGAGCGTCGGTTGGCACGAGATCGCGTTTGTGGTGACACGCACGAATCAGACTATGTCCTTTGACGGACAACCCATTTATACGGGTGCCAACACAGCCCACGGCTTCGGCGTTTGGAAAGGTGATCGTCGCATGGGAGCGGGGGGGTGATCGAGGAGTCAGGAATTCCATTCAAAAGCCGATTCAGGAACGTAATGACGTGGCGCTGTGGTCTCTTTTTGGGCAGATCGGGGAACGAACTTCAAAGCTAGGTAACTCCGCTTGGCTCAGAGCGAAGTGGAGTGTAGCGGACGGCTGTTCGGACCAGAGGTAACCGTCAGTGCTTATCCAGGAGCGGACGACTGACTAAGTCGATTGGTAAGTGGCGATTGTTTCGGGCAGCACTGCGAAAACGTGGCAGATAGGAAGTGGATTTGTTCTGACGCGCGGCGTCCAGCGCGCACAGGCCGATTACCAGATTGCGCAAGGCCGCTAAGTTTTGCGGTGCATGGCCGGTGCGGACCGTCGAGGCATCTTCGCCGAAGGTGACATCGCGCACGTAATGGAGCGCTTCGATGGTCCAGTGCCCGCGGCGAAGGCGCTGCAATTGCGCTGCGTTCATTTGCGAAGCCGGGCGACTGCTCAAGAGGATCTCAGTCTCTTCGGTGACCTGAACGCTTTTGAGATGATGGGTGGTGCGCAGGATGAGGGCGGCTTGGACGGCGTGTGGGAAGCCGGATTGTTCGGGTGTAATCTCAAAGGGGTAGACTTCGCGGGTTTCATGGCGCCCATGCCCCTGGTCCAGGGTGAGGTCCGGTGGGGAAAAAAACGCCTTTCGGCGCCTGAGACAGGCGGGCTAGTTTGTCGAAGAGCTTGGGTTGATTAGCTTTGACCACCAGAAGGAAATCGGCCTGTTTTTCTTCCACCAGATGGGCGGCGGTGGCCGTTTGGGTATGCAGGGCATCGGCGCTAACCAAAGTGCCGCGCAGGTCCAGGTCCTGGAGGAGATCTTTAAGAGCCGGGATTTCATTGGTCTTGGCCGGAATTTGGATTTGGCGGCAAAACAATTGCGTTTGGGTGTCCAGAGCGCCGAAGAGTTGGAGAGGTTGGCCGTTGATTTTGGCGGCGGTGCGAGCGCATTTGCCATCGACGGCCAATGCGGCGATGCCCAGGTTTTTTAGGTGGGAGCGCAGCCAATCGGTGATCAGGACATCCAGTTGGGTCGGCTCCAGGCGTTGGAGGACTCGGCGAATGGTCGTCTCGCTCGGAGCAATGAATTTGCCGGTCTTGGGGCACCGGCTGGCGCGCAAGCTGCGGAGCTGGTTTTGGTTGAGCGCTTGGGAAAACTCGCCGATATCGATGAGCGAATTATTGCCGGCAATCATCGCCGCAGTCGCAATGGTCACGATGGAGGCGACGCGACGGTGTCGCCAGCCTTTGTAGCGGCGGGGATCGCGAAGTTTGTCCAGCGCCTGGAGCAGGCTCTTGGTTTGATTACCACTCAAAGGATAGTGGTGAACCGAGGGCTCTTTGCGGTAAGGCGCCCACGCCGGCGGCGTGGTCGGAGCTGAGAGGATGTGGCGCGCTTTGGGGACCAACGGATAGAGGAAGATCGCCTTGGGCTGTTGGTGGAGTTGATAGAAATCCAGGCGGGAGCGCCCGAAGCCTTTGGTCACCCCGATTTCAATCCAATTGGCCGCGCGATAACAGGTGCCTTCGAACCGTTGGGGATCCACGTAAGTTTCGACCAACGCAATGGGGTGGCCGTAGCGCTTGAGCCAGTCATCACTGAGGCGTTGCAGGTTAAGGCTCAGGCTCTGCGAAGCCAAGTTGGGTGATTGGCCCTTGGGCGTGAAAAGCGCAAAGCGAGCATTACAAGCCAGCAGATGGCGTCCGGCTTGGCGCTGAGCATCGGTCCAGCCGATCCAAGCGTCCCGGGCTCGCAAATGGAAAGCGGCACTGGACCAACCTAATAGGCCAAGCCATTTTCCGTTTTGTTTGATGACATACCGCAGCGACTCGCCAACCAGGCGATGCTCTTTGAGGTAGTGATGTTTCCGGATAAGTTTGTTCCAGCGATCTTCTTCCTCGCGGCCATCGACCAGTTCAACCGTGATTGCCTTGGCTGCGTTTTCCTGGAGGATTTCACTGACAATATCCTCAGGCTTCGAGGCCCGTTTGACTTGGGCGAGACATATCATGCCGCCGAGCTTGGCAGCTCGGAAGTTTCGTGTCCAGCCAAACCTTATACCCCCCTGTTCAGCATTACGTTATGCAGTTGTCCGCCGAAGCCGTGGCTCGTTGCTGCCTCGCTCAGACTTGTTGGTTTCATAGAATTCGGTGAACTCGAAGTCGCGGTTGACATGGCGGCCCCGTTGTGTGATCGATCGCGTCTATCAGGAGCGGCAGAACGCCGCTACCTATCGACACGCTTTTGAAGGTGTGTTGATCGGGTTGCCGATGGCGCTGGGCTTCCAGCGCAGGACACTTTGCTTGTGGTCGGGTTCGTTTTTCCGCGGAATCGCGTGTGAGGTCGCGCTGTATCAAACTGTTAGTTCTTTTCGCGCCGTTGCGGGGAAAATGGCAGCTATCCTAATCCTGGTTGGACTGCGCACGGCC
>DASYXZ010000235.1:0-5283 GCA_035934315.1 Terriglobia bacterium
TGGTTTACGAGGTTTTGCTCTCACCGGGGGAAGCCGCCGACCACGACCAGGTGCTTGCCTGTTCGCGAGCTTTGCGAAGGCGAAAACTGGAACGAGAAGCTGAAAAATTGCAGGCGGCAATCCGGGCCGCAGAACGCGAGAAGGATTCTGCCCGCCTGGCTGAGCTGCTCCCGGCCAAGGCCAAACTGGCCATTGAATTGGCGCAGTTGCGGGGAGCCTGAAAAATGTTCCCCAAAAGTGAAACAAATTGGGGTAATATTACATCTAACCAGTTGGAGCCATAGGCCATTGGCGGTTTTCCTCGAGGTATTAACAATCTTGCCGGAGGTTGCCCCGCGCGATCTGGTGCGGCGTGTGGCCACTCATCAAATAAAGGTGACGAATGCGTACTGCTTCTCCAATAGAGGAGGCCAAAACGTTGGCGTTTGACGAGAAATTCGACCAGGTCAATAAGCTGATCACATTGGGGAAAGAGAAGGGATATCTCCTCTACGATGAGGTGAATGACCTTCTTCCTTCCGAGGTCCACACCCCCGAAGACATGGAAAACCTGCTCACCATGTTCGACAATGCGGGCATTGAAGTTCTGGAATCTCCCAAACCCAAGGCCGCGGACAAAATCATTCTGGACGCCACCGATGATGTGAAGCCGGAGGACGCGCCGGAAGACGCCGAGTTGGACCTGACGCCCGGCGTGCTGGACAAGACGAACGATCCCGTGCGCATGTATCTGCGCGAGATGGGGACGGTTCCGCTGCTCACCCGCGAGGGCGAAGTGGAAATTGCCAAGCGCATTGAGCGCGGCCAGCTCAACGTGCTCAAGGCGCAGTCGCGTTCGCCCATTATCATTCAGGAAATGTTTGCCCTTCGCGAGGAACTGGAGCAGAAGGATCGATCGATCAAGGAAGTTATAGTATTCAACGACGACGAACTGACGGAAGACCGTGTGGCTGAGCGCGCGCGGGACCTGGTGAGCACCATCAATGAGATCGAGCGCCTGAATAAGAAGCTGATCCAGTTGACGGGGAAACGCGATTCAATTCCCCGCACCAAGCGTCCCCGGGATTTTCGCCGCTATGCATTTGCCGTGGCCCGGCACCGTATTATTATCTCTCAATTGATCCGCTCCATCGAGTTTACCCACTTTGAGCGAAAACGCTTGATTGACAAAATCCGTCAGGCGGTTGAAGAAATGCGCCCTATCGAGCGCGAAGTGAACCGCCTGGAGAGGCGGGTGGAAAGCACCCGGGGTAGCGGCCAAAAGGAACTGCGAAAAGAGCTTCGATTTCACCGCGCCCAATTGGCGGAGTTTGAGGAACGAATTCAATCCACGGCCCCCGAGCTTCGGCGAACCTACCAGACCATTGTCAGCGGCGAAAGGGAAGCCGATTTCGCCAAAAGCGAGCTGATTGAGGCCAACCTTCGCCTGGTCGTTTCCATCGCCAAGAAATATACCAACCGTGGTTTGCAATTTCTTGACCTGATTCAGGAAGGAAACATCGGCTTGATGAAGGCGGTGGATAAGTTTGAATACCGGCGGGGGTACAAGTTCTCCACCTATGCAACATGGTGGATTCGACAGGCCATCACGCGTGCCATCGCGGACCAGGCGCGCACCATCCGCATTCCCGTGCACATGATTGAAACCATCAACAAGCTCATCCGCACTTCGCGACAACTGGTGCAGGAATACGGGCGCGAGCCGACTTCGGAAGAAATCGCCAAGCGCATGGATATTCCGGTGATCAAGGTGCGCAAGGTGCTGAAGATCGCCCAGGAGCCCATTTCCCTCGAGACGCCAATCGGCGAGGAAGAGGATTCACATTTGGGGGATTTCATCGAGGACCGCGGCGTGATCTCACCTGCCGAGGCCGTCATCAACATTAACTTAAAAGAGCAAACCGAAGCAGTTCTTAAGACCTTGACGCCGCGCGAAGAAAAGGTTATCAAGATGCGGTTTGGCCTGGACGATGGCAGCGAGCACACCCTCGAGGAAGTGGGCCAGAGTTTTGCAGTCACGCGTGAGCGCATCCGGCAGATTGAAGCGAAGGCCCTGCGCAAACTGCGTCACCCATCACGCAGCCGAAAGCTTAGGGCTTTTCTTGATGCCACGGTTCGGGACTGAAGACAAGATTCTGTTTTCGTAGAGACTTTTCGGGCGGCTCTTATGAAAAATTGCCCGTTTTGCGACTTCGCCAACTACGATGAAGCCACCCAGTGTCGCAAGTGTGAAGCCTCTTTCGAATCTCACCAACCGGCCACTATATACAAGGCGCACTTGGTGGCTCCACAGACAGCAAGAGACCTTCGCGGTAAAGCACTCTCCTTCGTCGTCCTGGGCCTTCTTATCCATGTGTACTGGGGTGGTTACGGGCCTTGGCCAGTGGTGGATAATCCCACCTTGTCCTCCCTCAGGGCATGGCTTGAACCTCTGTTCTTATATGGGGGCGCTCTCGCGTACATCGCCGGGTGGGTCTTAGCCTGGGTCTAATACTTGCCCTCAACATCTGAACCGCTCTCGGCTTGCTCCCGCGGGATTCGTGTTCTCTGGCTCTCATTACTAGATTGGATCCTGATCTGGCACACGCCGCGTGCTTTGATGAGCGGGTTCTGCGTGGAGGCGTGTGGCGGATGTGATAGTTGTAGTTTGGATGGGGGATAGGCGGGAATGAACCGGATAATGGGTACGGCCGTGACGACCCCCAAAAAATAAACCCCCGGGATATAGGGCCCGGGGGCTATGCATTGAAACGTCCTGGAATCCCAGGACTTGAGTGTGCAAAAAAACTACTTGGTGGAGTCGGCGTCCATCTTGCTTGACTTTTTGGACTTCTTGGCCTTCTTCACTTTTGCTTTCTTTTCTTTCTTTGCTTTCTTTGCTTTCTTTTCTGCCTTCGGAGCAGGCGTGGCGTCGGTACCCTGCGCGAACACAGGCATAGCCAACGAGAACACGAGCATGAAGCTGAACAACAGGGTCATTAACTTCTTCATTAGAGTATTTCCTCCCAAGTGGATTACGTTCGCTATGTTACTGGCACGCCGAAGGCCAAACTTGCAATGAACTAAAACATCCAAGCCTAAAACCATGATTCAAAGGTTTTTAACTATTACTTCCGGCGACTTTTGGATCTCGCAAAATTGTCCACATTAGGCTGGTATTACACTATTTGGTGTACTTTAACATACCAAATGAGCAGGTCATCGATTATCCCAAACTGTTTTTGCGGTAGGTTTCTCAGGCAACTCCTGGAAAACATTTTTAAATTCAACCTCGCGGGTTGAAAAAATTTATGTTGAACCGTTTTCTTTTAGCGGGTATTCACCGGCTTCAAAACCTGCCGTTTACTTTGCGGCTGCCGACTGTTTCTCCAGTTCCATGCGGAACGCCCGTTCCCGTTCAGTCACATAATTCTGGTAACCCTGGGGATCGATAAATGGATTCGGCCCGCCCGCTTTCATGCGGGCAAACTTTGCCTCCATGCCGTAGTAATTTCCGTGGGCGCCCAGGAACACATCGCAGGGCAATGACTTTAGGACACTGAAGGTGCGCGCGTAGTCGTGCGCAATTTGCGGATAGAGCGTGTTGTTCACAAGTCTGTAACCGGGATTCACATTGGGGCTGCCCACGATCACCACGTTGTAAGTCTTGCTTCCTTCCCGCGCTTTCATGGTCCACGTGGTGCAGCCTTTGGTGTGCCCGGGAGTCAGATGCGCCGTCAGCACGGCGTCTCCAAGTTTTACCTGGTCGCCGTCATACAGTACTCGATCCACTTTCGTGGGCGTATAGAAAGAGGTTGCCGAATGACCATATTGGAAATCGCCTTTGCCCCCGGCCTCAACTACCGGCACGTCGGCATCCATCACCATGTATTTCGCTCCGGTCAGCTTTTTGATCAGGGCGCTGCCTGCGCAGTGGTCCCAATGAGCGTGGCTGATGAGCAGGATCTTGATATCACTGAAACGAAATCCCAATTTCTCAACGCTTGCACGAATGAGCGGGACCGAACTTTGAAGGCTGCTATTGATCAGGATGTGCCCCTTGGGCGTTGCGATCAAGTAGGAGGCCAGGCCCCGGCTCCCAACATAATATATGTCGCCCACCACGCGGAAGGGCGGAAACGGCTGAGTCCAGTCGGGAGCCCCTTGCGCGAACAAACATCCGGCGAAAGCCAGGGTTAGGAGCAAGGAGCGTCGGGCAGTCTTCATAGATATTTCACCAGCCATTTTCCTCTTCACTTTCGTGATTCAGGCTATTGTACACCAGAGCCGCCCTCGATCGTCAGGCTTTGCCCAAGCGGCGCCTCGGGGAAATATTGGAGGGAGATCCCCCCCGGCCAGCTACCTGGTCATTGAACCAGCCCGACCAGCAGGTTGGTGATACTTTTCTTCTCTGTTGACACTTTCTACAATATTTTGTAGAATTTTAGTGACTTGCGATAATTCCGGCGGCTGGGTATATCTCAAGGCTGTCCAGGAAGCTTTGGCGGTTGAACATTAGAGCGGAGGTTGAATGAAAAAATTGATTATCGGGTGTGCCGTGGCAGCCCTGGTTGCCCTCTCGCCTCGCACTGAGGCAAGGCCATCGGGTTCGGTAAAGCTGGCCACTCAGGTTGTACCCTTGGCTACCCAGGAAGTCGAAAGTGAACTTGGGTGGGCCAGTTGGTATGGTGAAGAATTTCAAGGAGACCCCACAGCAAGCGGCGAACCATTTGATATGAATGGACTTACCGCTGCGCATAGAAGCCTGCCATTGGGAACAGAACTCAAGGTAACTAATCTAAGAAACAATCGATCCCTCGTGGTAAGGGTTAATGATCGAGGCCCGTTCATCCACAGCCGTTTCCTGGACCTATCCATGGCCGCAGCGAAGAAGCTTGGCTTCTTCGGGGCAGGCGTGGCCAAGGTTCGAGCGGAAGTCGTAAGCTATCCCAAGAGCTACTCAAACAACTAAACCACGACTATCAGGATCGGTTAACAAATCTTTGACCCTCTCCCTTTAACCATCTCCCGATGATCGGCAGTATGCCCGAAGGCTGGGCACTTCCCGAATGCCGACACAACCCCGGTTATCGCCCGGGCTCCCAACGGGGTGGGATAGTCCTCGGCAGGATGAGTTGGGGAGTTCGGCAGTCCGCCACCTACCTAGCCCGCTTTTCTCACCAGGTTTTCTGAAAACTGATTTTGGTTTCTGATTGGCGATGCCGAACTGGGTTTTGGGCTGTACGGTGTTGAGGTCGGACCTTCTCGCGGTTGGCGTGGTTCTGGACGGTTGAGCGGCAGCCC
>DASYXZ010000243.1:0-10118 GCA_035934315.1 Terriglobia bacterium
TGACCGTAGTCGCGGTCGATGTCGAGCCCGCGTAATTCGCGTCGCCGCTGTTGTATTGGGCCGTGATAGTCGCCGTGGCGGAAAAAGTGGTAGTCAAAACCGCTTGCAGCGAGGCGAAAGAAGTTGTGGACGGCGTCGGCGTGTACGCTGGGTTGCCGGCAACCGGAGTGCCTCCGTTCAGAAACTGCACCGTGCCCGTGGGCGCGGCCCCGTTGCTCTGCGTGTTCACCACGGCAGTAAGGGTGACGCTGGCTCCGGTCTGGACAGTGGACGCGCTGGCCGTCAGGCTGGTTGCGGTCGCGGCCGGAGTAACGGTAATGGAGTCCGTCGTAGGCCCACTTGCGTTAAAGCTATTGTCCCCCGAATAGGTTGCGGCCAGACTGTACGACCCGCCCGGAAACTGTACCGGAAGATCTTCCGTATACCCCTGGCTATTCAAAGGGAAGAGGGAGGAAGAGGGCAGATTCTGGTTGGGCAGCGGGCTCCCATTGGCGGTAATGGTCACGGTGCCGGTGGGGCAGCCGGAAACTGGAAAAAATTGCGGCGCGCCCAGGCCCACTTGCGGCGCGCAGGTGTTACCAGCGGAATTCAGGACGTTGGCGCGCACGATGTAGGGAGAGCCATAAGCGAAGCTGGTCGCGTTGGCGCTGGTTACCTGGCCGGTATTCAGGTCGAATGTCACCACGCCAACTTGCGTCTGGCTGCTTTCCTTATTTACCGTGACTTGAACCGGAGACGAATCGCTCGCCCCAAAATTTCCGTCACCCGCATAATGCGCCGTCACATTATAGGTTCCACCGGGGAGAAAAACGGTGGTGCCGGAAAAGCTACCGTTGGTCAGTTGAAAGCTGCCAATACCCGAGGGCTGGGAGCCCACGAGAGAAACCGCACCGGTCGGTGTGCCTGCCCCGGACGTGACATTGATAGTCACGTTAACCGATTGCCCGTGAGTGATCGTGGTAGGTGAAAGATTGGCCAGCGTGGTGGTCGTCGGCGTGAAGCTAACCAAATGCCAATTATTCACCAGGTTCGCTGCGTTCACTGTGCCAAGTCCGCTGGCAAGGTCGTATCCGGCAGTGGTGGTCCAGGCAGGTGTTTGAGAAGGAGCAGTGCCAGTCACCAGGATACCGGTTGTGCCGGACGTGGGAGTGCTGCAGTTGGGCGTCCCGACCTTGCAGGCTACAGAATTATTGCCCGTAACGGTGTCGTAGAAAATACACATGGATGCGTTTGCGCCGGCAGCCATAGCGACATTTGAAGCGCAACTCGCGCCGCTCTGCGCGGCCAGTTTGTACAGCACATAATTTGCATTGCCCTGGCGTTGGCCGGTCTTCTGATTCACCATCGCCAAGATTCCGGCGAAGGCAGGCGTGGAGACAGAGGTTCCCCCGACCCCCACGAAATTAGTGAAAGGAGAACTTAGATTACATGAGGTACTGCTGCCTGTTTTGGTATCGGACTGGCACATGATGTAGAAGCTGCCATTTTTGCCGTCGGCGGCGAACAGTGAGACGTCCGGTATGTCTCGCGCGTTGTCAGCCGGCACGCCAGCCCCTGTTTGCCATGGGGGCCTTGCATATCCGGTTATGCTACTGCCGGTCACGGGAGCACATGTGAAGCTGGGAAACGAGCCCGATGGATTAATACAACTGCTGGGACCGCCGCCGCCGCCCACCAGATTCCTGGTGGTGGCCGCCACGCCATTGCAGCCCGTAAGTCCCGCTTGCGCGCATGAGTCATTCCACGTTGTCTCAGGAATATACGATAGGGCGGAATTTTGTAGTGGAGAAGAGTTCGTCGAGTTAAAATAATTGCTTTGGCTGCCCGCGTCGTCAAAGTCCGTCCCGCCCACGGCAATGTTGAACGGTGTGGAGGCGACTCCACTCACGGCCAGGCCAGCCTGCGCCGCCGTCTCAGTTGTGAAGGCGTCACACGCGGCAGACCCGCTATCACCGGAAGCAACGAGGACGGTGATGCCCTGGGCGGCAGCCTGTTCCCACATAGCGTTGTAAAAAGCATTGCCGCCCGAACCCAGTTCCGCCTCGCATTGGCCGAAGCTCACGCTCAACACCGGGGCCAGGTTGTTGTCAATAATGTAGAGGGCGGAAAGATCAGTACCCTGGGTGGACTCGGTGGTTTCTGATACCACCAGGTCAATGGTTGCGCCCCGCGCCACTCCGCCGGCCCACTCCACGTCGAGGTCGGCCTCACCTTCTTCATTGCCGCCGAGGTTCCCCGGGTCCGGCCCGTCCAAAACGATGACCGGGTCTTTTGCCGGCAACCCGAACATGCTCCGAAAGTCGCGGACATCCTGGATATTGATGTTCGAATCGCCCACGATGGCGATGGTCTGTCCCGTGCCGTCGATCGGCAGGCCTGCGTTCCAGAGGGGGAGAACATTGTAAATGGTGGCGAAATCGCCAGGGCCAACGGCGTAGTGACTCGGATTGGATGGAGGGAAAGTGAAAAGCGGTCGCACTTCGCCTGTAACTTTCGACCGGGAAAAAGTGCCCAAGCGATGGGATAATGGCTTCCTGGGAAAGTTATTCAGCGATGCGAACCCGGCCACCACGGGAGCCAGGGCGGCGGGAATCTGCGGATCGTTCGCGTTGGCCCAGTGCTCTTCGCCGTTCACCACGTATTTGTGGATCTCGGCGTGAAGTGACTGGCGCACCATTCCCGCCGTGCCGGAAAACTCAATGGCCGTTCGGCCCGCGGTAACCCGGTTCACTTCGAAGCCCTGCCTCGTCAGCCAATCGCTCACCACCTGAATGTCGGAATCGGCTGGGCCGAATTGTTCTCCCAATTGCTCCGGTGTGAGCCATTGGTGATAGTTGGGCGAGGATTTGGTTTGCTGTTCATCCAGCAATTTCCGCAGCGCCAGTTCCTGCTCCGGCGCCCGCTGCAGGAGGAGCAGGATGCGGCGAATGGGCTGGCTGTCAGGCGCGAGGCCGCGGTCATTTTCAGAACGCGCCAGCGGGTGAATATTCCCCCGGAGCGTGACGCGGTTCTGGTCGTCCACCGCTTGCGTAATGCGCGCCGGGACGCGAGTGGTCTGCGCAGCCTTCGCTGGCGACGCGATGAGGACGAGCGCAAAGGCCAGAGCTGTTGGCAAGAACGGCGATCGTGAAATTCTCATGCTCCCTCCGGTAACAACACTTGCTCCGTTAACCACAGCAAATAAAACTCAGCCCTCTCCTACTGGGAGAGGGTGTCGCGCGCCCGCGAGACGGGTGAGGGGCTTTCCGATAAGGCTGCGGACTCCCGCCAGCTCGCACTACCCGATTTCCGACCCGCACCCTCTCCACCGGGATTTCCCTTCCCTCGTCCCCGTTACCGGTGAGTATACACCCCGCCGCCTGCATTTAAAATGTTTCAATGAGTGGGCGGTAGTGGCATTTGGAATCAGAGCCCATTCGAAACGCCCGTCATTCCCGCGAACGCGGGAACAACAGCACCTGGGAATGCCCGTGCCTCGCAAATAACACCGCCCCCAAGTGCGGGCAGATTTCAAGCGCCGCGGGTTTCGATGCAGGAGACAAGACGGCGGTTATTACTTCCATCTTGCAAGGAATTTTCAACTTCTAATTTCCAGTTTCCATTTTCGGAGGCTCAAGCCCCGGCCGCAAAAGCATCCACTTCAGCGCGTGAGGGCGTGGCGGCTTGCGTTCCAAGTTTCGTGACCGAGAGTGAAGCCGACCGGTTGGCAAACGCGCAGGCCGCCGGCAAATCCAGACCTTCGCTGAGCGCGACGGCGAGGCCGGCGTTGAAAACGTCGCCGGCTGCCGTGGTGTCCACCGCTTTCACCCTGGGCGCGGGCGCCAGCGTGGACGTCCTTGGGTCCACCAGCAGGCATCCCTGCTCGCCCAGCTTCACGATCACCGTCTTCGCTTTTCGCGCCTGGAGTTTGCGCGCGATGGCGAGGGCCTGGTCAGGATTTAACCCCCCCGGCGGAAGGCCGGCAAGAATGGCCGCCTCCGTCTCATTGGGAGTAACAACATCAGACAGTTCGAGCAACTCGTCGGGAATTTCCCGCGCTGGAGCGGGATCCAGAATCACGCGCGCTCCCGCCCGCCGGGCAGCGCGCGCCGCCGCCAGCACGGTGGCCAGCGGATTCTCAAGTTGCAGGAGCACCAGCGCAGCGCCTCTCAGGTACGGGTCGGCTGCGTCAACATCCTGGGGAGAAAAAAGGTCATTGGCGCCGGGTACGATGATGATGGAATTCTGGCCGCTGTCGGCGACAAAGATCAGAGCGATGCCGCTGGTCGCGCCCTTTATGGTCAGCAACCCGCTCACATCACAGCCCGCCTTTTCGAGATTCGAGCGCATTTCGCGGCCAAACTCGTCGCTACCCACTCGTCCGAGCATGGCCACGCGCCCGCCCAGCACAGCGGCCGCATAAGCTTGATTGGCGCCTTTCCCACCCGGCTCGCTAAAGTATTTGTTGCCCACAATGGTTTCACCCACCACCGGAATCCGCGGGGCGCAACCCACCAGGTCCATATTCAGGCTGCCCATCACCACGATTTTATCAGCCATTTTTTCGCTCCTGTTTTTTATGAAATTCCACGAAGAATAATAGCTGCGGTTCGTAGCCGCGAGCGCGTTTCTGGAGGGGTAAAGTCGAAGGCAAAAATGGCGACGTAAAGCCGCCGCTACGTTTTATCCCTGATAAGCGAACGCTATCACGGTGACGGCGGCGATATAGAATACGAACATCAGGCCCAGGAACATCCATGACTTCGTGCCCGCGCCATCAAATTCTTTCCAGGCCAGCACGCCCCACAAAGCGGCAATCATCGGCGCCGATTGGCCGATGGCATAGGAAATCGCCACGCCCACGAAGCCGCCCGCAATCAAGTTGAACGAGGTGCCGAATCCCCAGACGATTCCCCCGGCTATCCCAAAAATATGGTTGCGCGCGCCCGCCGTCCAGAATCCGGAAAAGTTGACCGGCTCACCTACCAGTGGATGGCGCATGAAGTAGACATTGACGAAGAAGCAGCAGATGAAAGCGCCGAAACTGAAAAGAGCCGCGATGCTGTAAGGCGTAAGGTGATGCCCTGTGGTCAACGCCTTGGTCCATAATGGAGCAAACGCGCCCATGAGGACGCCGGAGATCACGTTCACCACAATTCCTTTGCGCGATACTTTTCGCGCCGAACCGCCAAGGTTGCTGTATGCCAGGGCATCGCACAGGATGGCCGCGATGGCCAGCGCCACGCCCACCGCAAGATACATCGCGTTGCCCTTGGGCTGCTGGATATAACTCAGCACAACACCCTCGACAACCGCGATGCCAATGGAAATGGGAAAGGCGACGGCCAACCCGGCAATATCTATGCCGGCGACAAGAAGCAAGTTGGCAATGTTAAAAATGAATCCGGCGAGGAGCGCGTAGAACCAGTTGGAATAATCCGCCGAGTGCAGATTAGCGATGAATCCTTCGCCCGTCGCCCCCATGCTCCCCATGGTCAGCGCCAGGCCAAACGAGCAGACCAGGACCCCGACCATGTAGTCCCAATAGAACAGTTCAAACCGGTAATTCTTTGCGCCCTTGTAGGTGTTGGCCCACGATCCCCAGAACACGGCGCTCATCAAGGTCATGACAAGCGCGATGGTAATTGAACCTGGAATATACATTTTGCACTCCGTGCTAATTTGATGGCTGAAGATTGGTCCAGCGGCGCTCTCGATAGTGGGCGCATCTCACGGACGGGCGATTATACCCCCATCGTGGTTCCTACAACTTGGATTTCGGGTTCAGTGCAGGATGCAAATTGAATCAAGTTCGTGGTGGAGAACGCCTGTTAGGGGTTATCGCTCACCAGAAAGATGCGCGCCTTTATCAATTCCCCACCCGACATTCCAGGGTCTGTAAACTTTTTCTTCCTCTCCCGGCAAAGCCGGGGCCTCTCAACGGACTAGGAGCCAAAAAGGGAATCGTCTATACTAGTTGTGAGATGGCTACGCCATTGTGGAGTGCGTGATGGAAGCTCAAGTCTTGATGGAAAGATCGGAACGGCGGGGACAGCCTGACCTTGAAAGGGAAGTGCTGCGCCTAAAGAAAGAATTGAACGCGGTTATCCTGGCACATTACTATCAAGAATCCGAAATTCAAGACCTGGCTGATTTTGTGGGCGACAGCTTGCAACTATCGCAGCAAGCGGCCAAAACCAACGATCAAGTAATTGTCTTTGCCGGCGTCCATTTCATGGCGGAGACGGCGAAGATTTTGAACCCGACCAAGCAGGTCCTGTTGCCCGACTTGAAGGCCGGCTGCTCGCTGGCCGAGGGCTGCCCTCCTGAGCTTTTCAAACCCTTCCGCGAGGCGTACCCGGACCACATCGTAATCAGCTACATCAATTGCACTGCCGAAATCAAGGCGATGAGCGATATCATCTGCACCTCGAGTAACGCGGAGAAAATCGTCAACCAGATTCCGCTCCGGCAGCCCATCATTTTTGCCCCCGACCGCAACCTCGGTCAGTACTTGATCAAGAAGACAGGCCGGCCACTCAGGTTGTGGCAGGGGATTTGCATCGTGCACGAGACGTTTTCGGAGCAGAAACTCTTGCGACTGAAAATCCGCCACCCCGGCGCCAAAGTGCTTGCCCATCCGGAGTGTGAAGAACGGGTGCTTCGTAATTCCGATTACATTGGATCAACCACCGGCATCCTGAATTACGTGCGGCAGAGTTCGGAGCCCGAATTTATAATCGCTACCGAGCCCGGCATCATTCACCAGATGCAGAAGGCGTGCCCGAACAAAACCTTCATTCCCGCGCCGCCCGAAGGGAACTGCGCCTGCAACGAGTGCCCCCATATGAGGCTGAACACTCTGGAGAAGTTGTACCTGTGCATGAAGAATCGAACTCCCGAAATTATACTCGAGGAAGAACTGCGCCTGCGTGCCCTGCGCCCCATTCAGCGCATGTTGGAGATGAGCTGATCCATTCAGCGATGGTGTGATCTCGTGACAGAGCGACGGGGAGAAACGATATCCAGTTTATGGACCACCCTATGGCTGTAGTTGTCCGGCCGCTAATTTACTCGATCACCAAATCACTCCATGACTCAACCGATTGATCCCGCCGACTACCGCGAAATACTACTCAAATTTCTGCAGGAAGACATTGGTTCAGGCGACATCACGACCGAGGCGACCGTCCCGGCCCATCAAAGGGCCGTGGGATATTTTGTGGCTAAAGACTCGATGGTGCTGGCAGGAATCGGGATCGCGCTCAAGGTCTTCAATCTGCTCGATGAAAACTCCGAGTCCGAAATGCTCCATCATGACGGGGACGTTCTCAAGCAAGGAGATCTGGCTGCCCGGGTGCGTGGCACGGCGCGCGAGTTGCTCACCGGGGAACGAGTAGCTACCAATCTGCTTCAGCGATTGAGCGGGATCGCTACGCTGACCAGGAAATTCGTTGGCGCGGTCGAGGGAACAGGGTCCCAAATTGTGGACACGCGTAAGACGACACCGGGACTGCGAGCGCTGGAAAAATACGCGGTGACGGTCGGCGGTGGTCGGAACCACCGCCTTGACCTCGGCGACGCCATGCTGATCAAGGAGAACCATATCCGAATGGCGGGGAGCATCCGCGAGGCGCTCGCCCGCGCCCGTTCCACCCCGCAACAGGGACAGCGACTGGAGGTGGAGGTTACTGATCTCGCGGAGTTGCGGGAAGCCCTGGAATACAGTCCGAATGCCATACTGCTCGATAACATGACGCCGGAAATGGTCCGCCAGGCAGTGGACTTGGTGCGCGCACAAGATGGAAAGATTCTCGTCGAAGCATCAGGCGGCATCACTCTCGCTGGGGTTCGAGAGTTTGCCAAGGCGGGTGTAGACTGGATTTCTGTCGGAGCACTGACCCACTCAGCGACCGCCGTGGATATAAGTTTCGAGATTGAACCGGTGCAGGTAAATTGAACCCTGTTAGTTGCTCTGCTTCTCTGTGCATTGGCGGGGAATGGCTCTTTTTATGAAAACGGATGTCCTCATTATTGGTAGCGGGCTGGCGGGTTGCGCGGCAGCGTGGGCGGCGGCGAAAAAGGACGTTGACGTCACCCTCCTGACCCGCGCTGCACGCGCGGAAGAAAGCAACACCTTTTGGGCTCAGGGGGGCATCATTTATGAGGGTAAGAACGATTCTCCCGACCGGTTAGTCAGGGACATTCTCACTGCGGGCGCCGGACTAAGCTCTCCGGCGGCCGCGGCGCTCTTAAGCCACGAGGGTCCCAGGCTGGTCAAAGAAATTCTCATCGATGAATTCGGAGTGAGCTTCGACCGGTCATCCAAAAATCTGACGGAATGGGACCTGACGGCCGAGGCCGCGCACTCGCTGCCGCGCATCCTGCACCGCAAAGATCAGACTGGCGCCGCCATTGAGCGTGCCTTTATCGAGAAGGTTACTTCACACCCCAGAATCAAGCTTGTCCCTGGGGCCACCGCCATCGATCTCCTCACCATTTCCCACCACTCGATTGAACCACTGGATGTCTATCGACCGTTGACTTGCGTGGGTGCCTACGCTCTGATGCAGGCGACGGGAGAAATCATGCCCATTCTTGCCAAGGAGACGATTCTGGCCACCGGAGGATTGGGCCGCGTTTATTTGCATACCACCAATCCGCCTGGCGCCGGCGGCGACGGCATCGCCATGGCCTACCGCGCGGGAGCGCGATGCATCAACATGCAGTACGTCCAGTTCCATCCCACGGCGTTCTTCCATCCCAGCGGCCGCTTTCTCATCTCCGAAGCCATGCGGGGAGAAGGGGCGCGACTGGTGGACAGCAAGGGCCATGAGTTTATGGAACGCTTCCATCCGGATGGATCGCTCGCCCCAAGAGATGTGGTGGCGCGGGGAATTTATCAGATGATGTTGGAGTCAGGGGAACACTGCGCTTATTTGGATATTTCCCACAAACCGGCGGACCAGATTCGCGATCGCTTTCCGGGAATTTACGCCCATTGCCTGGAGCACGGCGTCGACATCACCCGGCAACGCATCCCCGTGGTTCCCGCGGCGCATTACAGTTGCGGCGGCGTGGCGGTGGACGAGTGGGGCCAAACCAACGTGCAGCGGCTGCGCGCCGTGGGCGAGGTTTCCTGCACGGGTCTGCACGGCGCCAATCGGCTGGCGAGCACCTCGCTGCTCGAGTGCCTGGTTTGGGGAACGCGGGCCGGTGGCGGCGCGGCGGAGCGCATCACGGGCGGCGGCGAACATTATTTCCCTCCCATCGCCGACTGGCAATACGAACGCGAGCCCGCCGATCCCGCCCTCATCGCGCAAGATTGGCTCACCATCCAGCACACCATGTGGAATTATGTCGGCCTCATCCGCAGCGAGAAGCGCCTGAACCGCGCCCATGAGATTTTGCGAGAGCTCCATCTTGAGGTCTCGGGTTTTTACGAAAAGACTGAAGTTACCGATGCCATCATCGGCCTGCGCAACGCGATTCAAACCGCGCTAGTCATTCTTCTCGCCGCCAAAGAATGCCGGCAAAGTTTGGGATGCCACTATCGGGTGGACTAGCTTTGTCCTCATCTGGACATTAGCGGTGCTTTAATCTCGCTGTCACGCGCCGCAACTTGACACGGGGCGCAATGGAATCCAAGACGGCTTGCGCAGCACTCTTCTGGCTGATAGGGGCATTTTCCAACTCAACCAGCGTGACAGCGGATATGTTGCGTGGCTTCTCACCGGACATGATCATTCCCGCCAGCGCCGTCTGCAATGGAGACAAACTTGGATTGTATGCGGCGTTCTCAATATAAGAACCGTGGTACATCAGCCCGGTTGAAGACATGACGGCGACACCTGAGAGAGCGCCCGTGTAAGGTGCATAGGACTTGCCTGCGGCGTCCAATGCGGCAGACGACAAAGCATCTGTGGCGGGTGTTGTCAATTTCAGGTGAGCCTTCTTCCCGCTCAAGAGCCGCTCCTTCACTCTAAGATCACTCGGTCCAAAAGATTCGGGCAGCAGCTTTGCCAGCGTGTTGGGCGCACTTCCCTTCACCAAAATCTTCAGGGCCGCGCTGTTCGACAACTCATTCAGAAACTGCCGGCAATGTCCGCAAGGCGCTGCGGTAACCGCGAGAGACGTTA
>DASYXZ010000245.1:0-15232 GCA_035934315.1 Terriglobia bacterium
GGCCCGGCGGAGAATATCCCGTGCGGCTCGATTTGCAGGTTTTGTACGGCTGGCCATGCGACCAGTTCGCGAATAAAAATGAGCAGGTCGGTGGCGGGCCGGTCATGGGCTTCCGCCCACAGCCCTCCCTTGTTTTTCACAAAGCAAACCCGCGACATGCTTTCCGGGCGATGGTTGGCGCGAACCAGATCGATGATGGCCTGTCGAACGGCGCGTTCCTCATAACAGAGCGGCACGCCCAGGAGTTCCGCGTCGCGTTTCATTCGAGCCCAATGCCGCTCAAATGCGAACGGCAAGCCCTGATAAACGCGCAGCGTGGTGAAAACGCCCCAGCCGGTGAGCAAACCCACCTGGCCCGGCGAAAGGCGGGCTTCTTCCAATGGAACGATGCGATCGTTGTGAAAAATCAGGCGGTCCATCAGAGTGATAGTGGATGGGAGCGTGGTTGCGCCCTCGGGCGCTCCATCACACGGGCAGATTCAAAAATAGATATTACGATGTGTTTAATTACCACTGCACGCGCACGGTGACGGGATAGTTCAAGCGGATGCGGCATTGCGTGTGAGGCGGCACATTCACATCATTCCCTTTAGGCCAGAGCGCCGCATAGCCGAGCAGCGCGGCTCCCCCCGCCAGAGGCACGAAAGTCCCCACCGCGGACGAGGCGGCAAATGCGGCCCTGCCCACCCCGAATGCGCCGAGCGCCGTGAAGCCCCCTGCGAGGGCCTTCAACGAAAATCCTCTGGTGCCCTTCAGGATGCCTTCCGAGTCAAGCCGCGCTTTGAGGAGGCCGGGTTTGTCCAGTGAGGCGAGCACCGCGGAAATCGGCTCGGTTTGTCCGTCGGGAAGCGTGATGGTCTCAAAGCGAAAGCCGAGTTCGGCGGGGCGATGCATCCTTCCCGCAAGTTGAACCCGGGTAACTTTCCCATTGAGCAGGCTGCCCGGAGGAAACGCGATTTGTCCATCCACATACACAGGTTTTTGCAGGCGGGCTGTTACAGGATCATTCACCTGGCTAAAGCGAGTGTGCAGGCCGGAGAGCATCGTGACAGCGGCCTCTGTTTCCGCGGGGACCGTGAGGGTCTGGAGCAACGCCGGCCCGGCTGCGGGCGCTGCGGCTGCCTCGCCTCGGGACGTCAGCGCCAAAGATGGATGCACGTTCTGTGCCAGGCAAGTTCCAGCAAGAAAAATGATAGCAGCGAGCGTCGAAATCGTTTTGGTCATTATAATAATCCTCCTGCGTTGGAAGAAACTCGGGCAACTCGCTCTGGTTTTGCCAGACGCGGATTCTCTTCGCTATCGAAAGCAGGGCGGGACACATATCCCTGCGAAGCAACCATGCGGCTTGATTCTCTCTTATTGCAGAACAGAAAGCAAGCTCGCATTTTTGAGTAGGGGATTCCGGACGAGGCGAAAGAAATGCGGTCCCATTGGCGGAGGAAAAAAATAAGGCCCAACCGCAGGGTTGGGCCCAAAATAATCGAAGCGGATACTGACTAGCTTGCTGCCGCCACTTTGACCACCTTGTCCGCCTGAGGCCCCTTCTGCCCTTGAGTCACCTCAAACTCGACGGTGTCGCCTTCCTGCAGGGTCTTAAAGCCCTCACCCTGGATGGCCGAATAGTGGACGAATACGTCGGTTCCGCCTTCCTGACCGATGAAGCCGTAACCCTTGCTGTTGTTGAACCATTTCACTTTTCCTTGAAGTCTTGCCACTTACGTTCCTCCTTGATCTGCGTTAAAGTTGCCTGCCTGGGGTCGTTCAAAAATAAAAAGCCGCGAACCCCTTGGGGCTCCCGGCTGGTTTTTAGTACTCGTTCCCGATCCGTGCACCTTGCAAGCTCCCACCCACATAAATATAAAAATGGATAGGAGCTTGTCAAGAAAATTTTCACTCGACATTTATACTCAGACTTTTAAATTGTTTTTCCTGGCAGTGTCTGGCTCAGGAACCAATAGAGACCCACCAGCGTTTTGCCATCGATGATTTTTTTACCGCGAAGCATTTTCCGTAACTGGCCCAAAGTGAACCGGCCGGGACGAATACGCTCGTCAGCCTCCGGTTGCGCTTTGGAAAATGTAAGGCCGCGCGCTTCCACCAGACACATCCGCTCTTTCAAAATCCCCGGACTGGGATAGAAATCAAACAGCGGCGTGACGGTGCGGGCATGGTAGCCGGTTTCTTCCAAAAGTTCGCGGCGTGCCGCATCCTGCGGGGTTTCGCCAGGTTCCACGCCACCCGCAACCAGTTCCCAGAGTGGCTGCCCGACGGCATAACGGAACTGGCGGACCAGCAGCAGGCGCGAGTCAGCAAGATGCGCGAGAACCACCACGGAGCCGGGATGGTAAACCACCTCGCGCGTGGCCTTGATGGCGCCGGGTTCTACCACACGGTCAACCTTCACCGTGATGACTTCGCCTTTGTAAACCGTCCTGCTGCTGATGGTGCGATGGGGCAATCGGGCTATCCTTTTTGCGAGGGTGGGAACATTGGAGCAAGTTCAATCGGAAGGGAATGGACCATTCTTGTCCTCACACTATTTCGCCGGTTGCCCGGATCCACTATAAGGGCTACTCGTCTTTGCAACACTTCAGTTGGAAAAATCAAATTTTTCCATAAGAGTCTTGGCCGCCTTGGAATCTTCCGAAGCTTTCAGCGCCTTGCGGTCTCCCTCCATCTCGTCCTTGAGCTTGCCATAGACGGCGCGTTTTGCCTTGTAAGCCTCCATCTGGTCCTTGGTCGCCGTAGTATCCACGCTGGCCTTTTCCAGGCAGCCATCCAGCTCATCCATCATGCCGAGGCAGAGTGTCAATTTAGTGAGGCAGGCTTTCTGATGATAGCTTTTCTCGAATTCCGGCAGCCCTTCTTTTCGCGTAGTCTCCACCAGCTTGGTGAGGCTCTTTGTGTAGTCCACAACCACGGCTTCTTCGTCCTGGCACTGTTGCGCGACAAGCCTCACCGGGGAAAAGAAACAAGAGCCCATCGCTCCCCAAAAAATGACCATCGTGATGGCGCGTTTCATCACTATAGCCTCTTTGAATTGATCGGATTGTTGTTTGACGCGCTGGCAGTTGGTGCATTCCATCGCGACCTCCCAAACTTCCAATTACGCGCTATGGTACCACAAGGCAGGAGGGAACTGATAGCAAGGTTAAACAGCCTATGGATTCGATCCGCCCTCTTCCTGGCATCGCGCTTGGCTGCTATGGTATTGTGGGCTTAGAGAGTTTTGTGCACTGGAGGGGTTCGATTATCGGCATGAAAATTGCGGCCTTGATAGTGGATGACGAACAGCCGGCACGCGATGAGTTGGCGTTCCTGTTAAAAAGCTTCGCGGATGTTGAGGTGGTAGGGCAGGGGAAAAACGGCCTCGAAGCCGTGAACCTGATCCGCGACCTGGCTCCGCAACTTGTTTTCCTGGACGTGCAGATGCCGGGCCTGGATGGGTTTGGGGTGATCAAAAAGTTGCTCGAGAAAAAACTTCAAATGCCGCTTTTTGTTTTTGCCACCGCCTATGATCACTACGCCGTTCACGCCTTCGAGGTGAATGCGATTGACTATCTCTTGAAGCCCATCGCGCGATCGCGCCTGGAAAAGGCTATCGGGAAAGTCCGGCGCATGATGGAGACTGCGGAATCGACGCACCAGAAACTGGATAAGCTGGTGCAGATGGTTGGAGAGCGGCCGACGGCACTCCAATCCAAATTGATGGTGCGCAGCGCCGGGCGCCTTTTTCTGGTGGATTCGAAGGACGTTATTTTTGCCAGTGTCGAGGACGGCGTCATCAATCTGGTGACAAAGGATCTGGAGGGGCAGTCGAATTTTCGCACCGTGGAGGATCTGCAGGCCAATCTGGACGCGAAAACTTTCTGGCGGACTCACCGCTCTTACCTGGTCAACATCAACCGCATCAAAGAAGTGATTCCGTGGTTCAAAGGTTCCTACCAATTAAAAATGGAAGACCGCAAGCAAACTGAGATTCCCGTAAGCCGTGGCCAGACGCGCAAGTTGCGCGAGTTATTCAAATTATAGCGAATTAAATCCTCAGCTATTTTACGTCACGCCGGAAGTGTTCGGTGATGGCGCGGACCAATCCCGTTGCGGTCGATTCCCGGGCCTCAACCGTAACTTTGAGTCCCAGCTTTCGCAAGGTGGCGGAGGTTATGGGGCCGATGGAGGCGATGGCAACTTCGGCCATAACTTCTTTTATGGATTGATCGCGCAGCAGTCGGGCGAAATGCGTTGCAGTGGAAGAACTGGTGAACGTGATGACGTCAGGCGTCGGCGTGAGCAATCGATCGATCTCGCCCTCGCTGAATTCGGGGAGCGCCGTTTCGTATGCCGCCACAACTTCCACTCGCGCGCCGCGTTCTTCGAGGACCCTGGGAATAATATCCCGCGCCACTCGGGCGCGAGGGATTAGAAAATGCTTACCCTTGATTTTACGGCTGGCCAGGACTTCGAGCAATCCCTCAGCCCGATATTCTTCGGGAATGAAGTCAACCTTAACTCCGGTTTTGGCGAACTCGGCCGCAGTCGCAGGACCGATGGCCCCGATGTTCAATCCTTTAAGGTCGCGAACGTCACGGCCGCAAGCATCGAGCCGGCGTAGAAAATTTCTCACGCCATTGGCTGATGTCACCAACAGGTAGTCGAATTCTTCCAGGCGACGGATCGCCCGGTCCAACGGTTCCCAGGAGTCGGGATCGCGAATTTCAATGGTTGGGATGGCGATGGTCTGCGCTCCCAAATCCTCCAAGGCATCGCGCAGAGCGCCGTCTTGGTCGCGGGCGCGGGTAATCACAATTCGCCTGCCGAAAAGCGGCAGCCGCTCAAACCAGTTGAGGTGATCGCGCAACTTCACGACCTCGCCCACAACGATAATGGAGGGTGGCTGAATCTCCGGCGCCTTGGTTAGAATGTCCGCCAGGGTTCCAACAGTCACTTGCTGCTCGGCTTTCGTTCCCCAGCGAATGATGGCCACTGGCGTTTCTAAGTTTCGGCCATGCTTAATCAGGGCCGTGGCGATGGAGCCCAGATTCTTCGAGCTCATAAAGAAGACCAGAGTATTCCCGGACGGCGCTAGGGTTGCCCAATCAACACTTGACCCACCAGTCTCCGGGTCTTCGTGACCCGTAATAAAGGAAACGCCTGAAACAAATTCGCGGTGCGTTACCGGAATGCCGGCGTAAGCGGGTGCCGCGTATCCGGATGAAATACCGGGAACCACCTCAAAAAGAATTCCGGCCTTGACCAGCTCCATAGCTTCTTCGCCACCGCGTCCAAAAATAAATGGGTCGCCACCTTTCAAACGAACCACCACGCGGCCCTCGCGAGCTTTTGAAACCATCAGACGGTTGATTTCCGTCTGCCGAATATTTGGCCGCGGCCCAAGGTTGCCGACAAAAATCCGTTCGCAATCTGGACGGGTAAAGCGCAGCAGCCGGTCGTTGGCCAGGATGTCGTAGATCACGCAATCTGCGCGCTCGAGAGATGCCTTGCCTTTAAGCGTGAAAAGGCCCGGATCGCCCGGCCCTGCGCCTACAAGATATACTTTGCCAGTCATAATTTGTAGCGGCGTCTATGACCGCCGTCTTTAAGTGTCGCCACGCAAACGGCGCTCATAGAGCGCCGCTGCAGCAAACTGATTTACCACCCAAATTTCTCCTACATCGACTTAAGAATATCGCCCGCGCCCTGTTCCAACAGCGAGTCGGCCACCAATGCTCCGAGGCGAGCCGGGTTCTCCGGTGGACCTGTGGCTGCGGCGCTCAACAAACGCGCCCCATCAAGACTCGCCACGACCCCCGCCAAGTGCAAGCCGTCCGCTTCCTCAAACGCGTAGGCGGCGATTGGCAATTGGCACCCGCCGCCCAACCGTCGCAAGGTTGCGCGCTCCGCCCCGATGGCCCGGTGAGTGGCAGGATGATCGAGCGGCGCGACGGCGCGTTCGATTCTTTTGTCCTCCTTGCGAATTTCAATGGCCAGCGCGCCCTGGCCAACGGCGGGGCAAATTTCTTCAATAGAGAAGTATTGGATGATGCGCGCTTTGAGGCCCAGTCGGTGCGCGCCAGCCGCGGCGAGGATGAGTGCGTCGTAATCGCCGCGATCGAGCTTGTTGAATCGAGTGTCGATATTACCCCTCACGGGAATAATTTTAAGGTCAGGACGCAGGTGGGCTGCTTGTGAGCGCCGCCGCAGGCTGCTGGTTCCCACTCGCGACCCGGGCGCGAGTTGAGAAAAAAGTTTCGAGTCTTTCGAAATTAAAACATCGCGAGCGTCCTCGCGCTCGGGCACCGCGGCTACGCAGAGCTCGTCGGGTTGATCGTTGGGCAAATCCTTCAGACTGTGCACAGCGAGGTCCACCACGTCGGCCATTAAAGCTTCCTCAATTTCCTTGATGAACAGGCCCTTCACGCCGGACGGCGGCAGAGGCACGTCCACCAGTTTGTCGCCGCTGGTCTTGATCACTTTGATTTCCACCTGATGCCCGGCGGCCATCAAGCGGGTGCGTACCCATTCGGCCTGGTACAAGGCGAGCTTGCTGCCCCGCGAACCGATCATGATTTTAGTGGATTCCGGCATCGGGCGATTGGGCAAATGAGTGGATTCAATTATTCATTACTGGTACTTCTGTTTAGAACGACGCGGCCATGCGACCCTTGATTCAGCGGGCGTTCTCATTCCCCCACGCCAAATATTTTCCGAATCAGATGCACCAGCGCCCCTTGTTCAGGGCGTCCCGCACCGCTCTTAAGCTCGGTGATGGGGCCGTGAAGGATTTTATTCAGGATGCCGCGGGTGAGCTCGTTCACGGTCTCACGCTGTTCAGGCGACAAGGTGCTTAAGCGGCCGTGAAAGCGCTCTGTCTCACTGTCGCGAATCAGCTTCAAGCGCTCTTCAAGCGCCACGATGGTGGGTACAACATCGCGCGAAGCGAGACGCCGCAGCATTCTGGGAACCTCTTCGTCGATGATCTGTTCCGCCCAAACGGCTTCGCGCTGCCGCTGTTTCTTATTGGCGTCCACCACCTGCGCGAGGTCGTCGATATCATACACATAGGCGTTATCAAGCTGATTGACTGCGGGGTCGATATCACGCGGCACGGCGATGTCTACAAAAAACATGGGCCGGTTTTTGCGGGCCGCGAGTAATTGCTCTGCCTGGGCTTTGCTCACCACAAAGTGCGGCGCGCCGGTGGAGCTGATCACTACATCGGCCTTGTCAATGTGGTTGAATAGCTCTTCAAAACGGATGGCGGTGCCGTGAAATGCTTTGGCCAATTCCTGCGCGCGGTCAAAGGTGCGGTTGCTGACGAAAATGGCGCTGGCGCCGCTGCGCAACAGATGTTTGGCGGCCAGTTCGCTCATTTTCCCGGCGCCAATCACGAAGATAGTTTTGCCCTCCAGACTTCCAAAAATCTTTTTGGCCAATTCCACAGCAGCGTAGGAGACTGAAATGGCGGTGGTGCCGATAGCGGTTTCGCGGCGAATTCTTCGCGCTACGGCCAGCGACTGGTTCACGACATCGTTCAGCGTCCCATTCAGCGCGCCGACGCGGCGGGCGGTGGCGTAAGCCTGCTTCATCTGCCCGAGAACCTGCGGCTCGCCGAGAATCATGGAATCGAGGCTGCTGGCAACGCGGAAGAGATGCCGCACCACTTCTTCCTGACGGTGCCAGTAAAGATAACGATCATAGGCGTTTAAGTCGTAGTGGTGATACTCGGTCAGGAAATTGCGGATGATGGGGTCCGCCTCAACCTGATCGCGCGCACGGATGGCCACTTCCACGCGATTACAAGTGGAGAGGATCAGCGCTTCAAGGATACCCTCGCGGTGGAGGAGGTCCGCCAGAGCCGGGGCCAGGCGCGATTCCTGAAAATTCAGGAGCTCGCGTACTTCCACGGGCGCCGTCCGATGATTAATGCCCACCAGAACCAGGTTCATAAGTCGGGTGGCTTTAAGAGCCGGAATAAGAAAATCTGATGCCCTGCCTCTTCAGGGTTTGCTTCCAAAATTCGGAAAATAGCCATGCTGTCCGCTTAAAAAACTGATGCCCAAAAAAGTCACCATCATCGCGGCAAAACCGAAAACGGCAAGGTAGGCGGAGCGGCGCCCGCGCCAATTGCCGCTCAGCCGGGTTGAAAACAAAATTAGATAAATGAGCCAGGTGATGAGCGCCGCGAAAATTTTCGGATCCAGCTCCCACGGGCCCTTCCACTCGCGGCTTGCTCCAATAAAGCCTGTGACGATTCCGAGCGTTAGGAAAGGCAGCCCGAAGATGAGCGAGCGAAAATAAAGTTCATCGCAAATCTCAAGCGAGGGTAGCCGGTAGTAGAAAGCACGGGGTCTTTTGGATTTCAGTTCGCGTTCCTGGATGAGGTACATGGTGGCGGCGACAAAAGTAATAAAGACTCCGACATAGCCCAGCAGGATGGAAGTAATGTGCACCACCAGCCACCCGCTGCGAAATTCCGGAGACTGGGGCAGCGTCTCCGCGTGCACCGCTGAGATGAGCGTTAATACGAAAGCCAGCGGGAGCATGAAAATGCCGAGCGAAGTAATCCGGTAGCGCAGGTAGACGAAAAAAAACGCCAAGGTGGCGAGGAATGAGAAAAGGGAAAGCGCGCTGCGCACATCCACGACGGGCAGGCTGTAAGTTTCGGCGGTTTGCACGCTAAGGGCCGCCCCGTGGGCGATTAACCCCAGACCCAAGGCTCCCAGCGAGGCAAGAGAGAGAGAGAGCCGCCTCTGAATGATTGATGGGAGCGTGAGAACAATTCCCAGACCGTAAAATGCGAGCGCAATCCACAAAAGAACAACCTGCACAGAAACCTCATCACAGGGAATAGTGTCAATTGAATTATAGCACTGTGGCGCTCCAAGACATCATGCTATCCGGTCCGGGTCCGGGCAAAGCGACAGCAGTGTAGGGGCCGGCATGGGTGAGGGACAGTGCGTGGAAGGGGTTGCAAAATGGAGGATCTGGCGCATCGGATATGAAAAACAAAGATAGAACATTCTCTCGCAGAGGCACTAAGGCGCGAAGAAAAGCAAACTCTTTATCCTCTAATTTCCTTACCCAACTTTGTGGCTTCGCGCCTTGGCGGGATATCTTTTTATTTTCGCGCTCATTAATTCACATCGTTATTGCGGCCATCTCAAACATCCGCGTGACAGACAATTCCAAGCGAATCCGGGCGCTTACATTCCGCGCCGGGCGTCACAGCCTATGCCGCGCACTCGCCACGGCCCAGCTTGAGCGAATAGGTTTCCTGATCGCCCCAATCCACAAACAGATCTTCTACGTCAACTGTGGTGTCGATGTATTTCTGTAAGTGGTTTACGATTGCCTGGTCGGGCGTCTGCACGGCCCAGGCGCGGAAGGACTGCCCGGGAGTGCGCTCGCGTTGGTAAAGTTCGATGAGCGCCCGTAAAGCTTGCGGGATGCGCTTGGCCGGCACGGGGACGACCTGGCGGGCGAAGTGCACGCCGTCGGCTGAAACTTCTCCTCCTAGCATCAGTTGGTAATACGGAGCTTGCTGTTCGCCCACTTTGCGGGCGTTCCCGTAAAGTCCAATGTCCGCAATGTGGTGGTGCCCGCAGGAATTCGGGCAGCCGCTGATTTTAATGCGAAGCTTTTTAACTTCAGGATCGGTCTCGCCGGCAAATTCCTGCGCCAGAACTTCCGCCAGCGTGAGCGAGCGAGTGATACCCAGGTTGCAGGTAGTTGCGCCAGGGCAACCGGTAACGTCGGCAATGGTGCGCGCGCCGGGAGTCGCCAAATCGAGTGCCTCAAGGGCGTGGAAAATTTCTTTGCTGCGCGCGAGCGGCGTCCAGGGGATAACCAGGTCCTGGGAAATCGCGATGCGACTCACGGGAAGGCCAAACTTTTCGAGAAGGTCGGCCAAGCCGCGCAACTGCTGTGTAAATATATTGCCTGAGGGCAGCTTGATCCAGACCAGCGCGTGGCCCGGCTGCCGCTGGGGTTGGAGATTGTGCTGCGCCCACCGTTCGTATTGCGCAGACGCGCCGTTCGTGGAGCGCGGGAGATGAGAAATACCAACCAGCGGCGGCCCGACCGGCGTGGGCACAGTTCTTGGCGCCGCGGGCGTTTCCACCACGGCTCGTTTTTCCGCCACCAGACGGCGGAACTCCTCGATGCCTTTGGCGCGCAATACAAATTTCATGCGCGCCTTCAGTTTGTTTTTGCGATTCCCGTGTTCACAGAAGACGCGCAAGATGGCCTCAATTGTCGGAATCAGTTCTTCCTCCGGCAAAAAATCAGTGAAGGTCGCGGCCTCGGTGGGCAGGCTGCCGAGCCCTCCGCCTACCAGAACCTTGAAGCCGCGATGCGCCGTGCCATTCGACCCGCGAACTCGGGCGATCAAGCCCACGTCGTGAATCCCGGCCACCGCGCAGTTGCCATCATCTTCGCAACCGGAAAAAGCGATTTTGAATTTCCTCGGCAGGTCGTGGAACTCCGGGTGCCGCAGGAAAAATTGGGTGGTCGCCAGGGCGTAAGGCGTGACGTCAAAGGATTCAGTGGGGCACACGCCGGAGAGCGGGCAACTGGTGATGTTGCGCACTGTGTTGCCGCAAGCCTCGCGCGTGGTCAGGCCGCTTTCAGCCAGCAGGCCCATCACCGTGGGAACGTTTTCCATTTTGACGAAATGAAATTGAACATTCTCACGCGTCGTGAGGTGCCCGCGGCCGGTTGAGTACTTTTCCGCAATGTCGGCCAGCGCTCGAAGCTGGATCGGGCTCAACAAGCCGGAGGGAATTTTCACGCGAACCATCTGGAACCCGGACTGCCGTTGTCCATAAATGCCGTGCTTCAGCCGGAAAGGACGGAACTGATCTTCGGTGATCTCGCCCCGCTCCAACCGGGCGGCGCGCTCGCTGAAAATTCGGATTTCCTCTTTTATCGCCTCTTGAGAGTGGCGATCCTCGATTACTGCCGTCAACATTACCTTTCCTCCCAAAACAAAAAACCCACCGTCGGATATCAAGCTCGACGGTGGGTTGGATTGAAACCTTTTTAGCTAACTTATTTCAGCAGGCCTCCTCCACACACCACCGCGGTCGGTTTACAACAACACATCGCGGCGCAGGGCTGGAGGTAAGCTGCCATAATCAAACAACAAGTTTAATGACTTCTGGAGTGAATGTCAACAAAAAGTTCAACAATTTGAAGGCAAAATTAGGACAGGTGCACTTTTATTGAATACCGCACTGGTGGCAGGCATTCCTGCTACGCATAAATCCCGCGCAACTTCAATGTCTTTGCCACGCGGTCGATGGCGAGCATATAGGCGGCGATACGATTATTCACGTTATGTTTTTCCCCGTATGCCACAACGCTGTTAAAGGCTGCCACCTGGAGCTCTTTCAATTTCTGATTCACGTCGTCTTCCTTCCAAAAGTAGCCATGACGGTCCTGCACCCATTCAAAATAGGAAACGGTTACGCCGCCCGCGTTGGCCAGAATGTCGGGGATCACGAAAACCCCGCGATCAAACAAGATGTCGTCAGCGGGAGGCGTCGTCGGACTGTTGGCGCCCTCTACAAGGATTCTCGCCTTGATGCGGGCGGCGTTTTTGCTGTTGATCACGCTTTCCGTTGCCGCGGGCAAAAGAATATCGCAATCGTGTTCCAGAATCTCGTTGCATCCGATGGAATCGGCGCCCGGAAAACGCACCACAGTTTTGTGCTCGCTCATAAATTCCAGCAACGCGGGAATATCCAGCCCGTGCGTGTTCAGGATACCGCCGGCGATATCCGCGACCCCGATAATTTTATAACCTGCCTTGTGCATCAGGCGCGCCGCCTGCGAACCCACGTTGCCGAATCCCTGGATAATCACGCGCGTGGACTCGCGTTCGCGGCCAAAGCGTTTGAGCGCCTCATCGCACACGATCATGCAACCACGCCCGGTGGCTTCGCGGCGCCCGCGCGACCCGCCGAGATCCAGCGGCTTGCCGGTGACGCAGGCCGTCACCGTGTGGCGCACGTGCATGGAATAGGTGTCCATAATCCACGCCATCGTCTGCTCGTTGGTGTTCATGTCGGGAGCGGGCACGTCGCGCTCCGGCCCGATATAATCCAGGATTTCCGCGGTATAACGCCGCGTGATCCGTTCCAGTTCGCCCAGTGAAAGTTTTTGCGGGTCGCAGATGACGCCGCCCTTCGCTCCTCCAAAGGGAATATTCACCACCGCGCATTTCCAAGTCATCTCGGCGGCGAGGCCGCGGATTTCATCCAGCGTCACCAGCGGACCATAGCGCAAGCCGCCTTTGCACGGCCCGCGCGCAATGCTGTGTTGCACGCGAAAGCCGTCAAATACATTCAGTTGACCGGTGTCCATGGTGATGGGGATGTGGACAATTATTTCGCGATTGGGAGATCGCATGTACTTGAAAAGGCCTTCATCCAAATTCAATTTCCTGGCCGCCACATCAAACCGGGCGGCCATCGATTCATAGACGCTCAGTTCCTTTTCCGTTTCCCCCACGCTCATATCGCCCCCAATAAAACCTGATGTTCATCAACGCTTTCCGCGATTATAGCAGAGAGCGTTGGACGGAAGACCGAAAACAGGGATCGTAGCACGGGTGTCTTGTAGCGCGGGACGGGGCCCCAAGCCAGGGCACCCCACCCGCGACCAATGTCTAATTTGCTCCACTTGGTTTGTCGGGAAGCTTGCCGAGCAGATCGAGAGCTCGAAGTGCGTCAGCGTCCTGGGGATTTAGCTTCAAGGCCAGGTGGAGTTCGCTCTCGGCCTGCGTGGCGTTGCCCATGCGCGAGTAAATGATCCCGAGATTCTTGTGCAAGCTTTCTTGTTGAGGGCACTCCCCACAGATCTTTATGGCTTCCTGAAAGTTTGCGATGGCGTCGGGCCATTTCAGTGCGTTGGCCGCATCCAAGCCGAAATTGCCCAGGCGCATCACCCGTTCTGAAACGAGCCTCTGCTTTTCGAGCAAATCAAAGCGGTCGAGGTAAGTTTTGCCCTCAGCGTTACCGGACTTGGCTAGGGCGCGCCCCAGAGCATAGAGCGCTTTGGAATTGTCTGGCTGTATCTTTAAGGCCAAACGCCAGTGTTCGAGAGCCTGCGCAGGGTCTCCCATTTCAGAGAGGTTTCGGCCCAGCATGTACTGTGCGTCGGCGTTAGAGGGATCGAGGGCGACCACCTTCCGAAATAAATCAGTGGAGCGGGCCTGATGATGGGCCTTCCACTCCAAAATTCCCAGGTTATACAAAGCCGCAGGGTAGCGCGGATCGAGTTGGGAGGCCGTCTCGAATTCCTCGCGAGCTTCATCCAAACGGCTCAACTCCATCAGCGCATGTCCCCGCTGGAAATGCGCGCCGGGGTTTTTCGGATCCTGTTGAACGGCTTCCGAGAATTGATCCAGAGCTTCCGTGGGCCGATCCGCTTGATCGAGCGCCACGCCCAGGTTTAAGCGAGCCTGGGTGGATTTCGGCGAGAGGGCAAGGACTTTTTGGAAGTAAGGAACGGCTTCCTTCAGATGGTCTTGCTTCACCATCGCTTCACCCATGGCCGCGTAGGCATCCGAAAAGTTTGGGGAAAGCTTGATCGCTTTTTGAAACATTTCTGTGGCTGGGAAGTATTGCCCCTGATTGGCCAGGAGAAGTCCCCAGTTCAAGAAAGCCTGGGCGTATTGCGGGTCGTTCAAAGTGGCCTCTCGAAAAAACGTCAGAGCTTCGTTATTCCTTCCCTCTCGCACGTACAGAACTCCCAAATTATTTTGAGCCTCCGCAAATTGATGATTACCGTCGATTGCTGACTTGAACTCCCGCTCCGCATCTGCAAGTCTGCCCTGGCCGGTGAAAACAAACCCCAACTGGTTGTGGGCTTGAGGAAACTTGGGATCGAGATGAATCGCCTCTTTGAGAGATTGCTCTTCGCCCGAAACATCTCCCGCCCGCGCCAGCGCCAGGGCAAGGTTGTAGTGCAACTTCGAATCCGAAGGCTGCAAGCGCACGGCCTGCCGGAAAGAATCAATAGCTTCCTGAATTTTTCCCTGTTGCAGATACGCCTGGGCGCGATTGCCAAGCACTCCCGCTTCGGTTTGTCGTTGGGCGCCTTGCTTGATTTCCTGAAAGGCCTGGAAATGTTTTTCGGCGGTCGCGCTTTCTTTTTTTCTGGCCGAGATGAGCCCGAGCTGGTAGAGGGCTTCAGAACCGTCAGGTTTGATTTTCCTGGCTTGGTTGAGCTCGGCGACGGCCTCACTGTCCTTTCCCATCTTGGCCAGCACAACCCCGAGGTCATAATGAGCTTTGTAGCTCTTGGGGTTCATCTTCACGGCACGCTGAAGGATTCCCTGAGCTTCGTTGAGCCGCCCCGTTTCCTTCAAGGCGTCGCCCAAAATCTCCAAGCCTTCAGGATCGTCGGGCTTTCTCCGAAGGTATTCCTGAAGATAGGGAATAGCCTGATAAACCTGGTTGGAATTTAAGAGGGCTTTGGCGATCAACATTTGTACATCATACCGGCGTGGATCGAGCCGCAAAACCACCTTATACTCGTCCACAGCTTTCGGGTACTCCTGGTGATGGGCGCAGGCGGTGGCTAGATCAAAGTGAATCTGGGAATCATTCGGGCGCGTGGCCGCCACCTGCTCAAACAGCGGTATGGAGCTTGCATAGTCCTGGCTCTGGGCATAGGCATAAGCGAGGGCGAGTTTCATATGATTCGCCAGGTCAGCGGGAGGTTGAGCGCCCAAGCCTTGCTTGAGGTAATAGATGGCGCCCTGGTTTCTCTTTTGAGAGCTCAGCAGCCGGCCCAGGTTGTAGAGAGCCAGGCCAAAACGGGGATCGAGGTTAATCGCCGCCTTGTATTCTTCCGCGGCGGCGTCCAAGTCTCCGCGCCCTTCCATCGCCAGGGCCAAATTGAAATGAATTTTGGAGGATTTGGGGTCGAGAGCCAGAGCCGATTTGAAAGCCGGGATAGCGCACTCGAAGTTCCCACCCTGGGCGTAGAGGGCTCCCAGCGCGTTAAAATCTCTCGCGTCTGGCCGCGCTGCGAGGGAATCAATAAGTTGCGTGATTTGCGTTGTTGCCTTTCCAGCCTCGCGGCAACTCTGCGGAATCTGAACGCCACTCACCGAGCCGGCATCGACCTGCTCCGGAGCTTTCTTTGGTCCCCGGGCTGCACAATGAATAGCAAGGAAAAACGATACCAGGCAGCAAATCCGCAGATAAGAAATTCGCAATCG
>DASYXZ010000011.1:0-7333 GCA_035934315.1 Terriglobia bacterium
GCATTGCCAGCCGAAACCGGAGCGAATGGCGACGCACCTTCGCCCACCAAAACCAGATGAGCGGTTGGGCTGGCGACTCCCGATCCTCCGTTTGGCGCGGTCACTGGATTCCAACCGGAAGGCAAATCCGAGCCAGCGAAAGCTCGAAATGCTGGAACGGTGGCTGTGGCGAACAAGGCGTGCGTAGTGTTGGTGTCTGTCGCCGTGCCCGTAATCGCTGTGGCGCTGGTGAAATATGAGACTTGATTGGCAACCGGACTGCCGCTGGTGGTTACTGTGCCGCTGCCCGCCGGAGTCGCGCATCCTGGCACGCCCGAAGTCGAAATGCTGTTGATGAAGTTGCTACCCGTACAGTTGACCGATTCAATGCCGCCCAGCGTCGTCGCTGAAGGATTCGGCAAATCCGCGCCCATCAGACTGCGGAATGTGGGGGCGGCGGCGGCACCTGAAGTTGGACCGGCAAAAAACAGATTCGCGTTCTGACTGGTCAGGGCGAAAGTGAGCGCGGGCGTGGTGGTCGCAGTCGCTACGGAAGTTGTAAACAAAGGCGCCAGCGTACCGGCGCTGAAACTTGTCACCGTCCCCGTCCCGGCTGAGCATGATCCCCACGCCGCGGTGACGCCGTTCGACGTCAGGCATAAATTGCTGCCCCCGAGCGCCAGGCGCGTGGCCGCGCCGGCTGCGCCGCCCACAATCAAGTCGCCCGGCAAGGTCATGGGATTGGCGAAGCCGCCGGTGGTGATAGTGCAATCGGTCCGCTGCAGGCCTGAGTTGTCGAGACAGCTCATTCCCGCGCCAGAAAAATTCAGCGTCGGGCGTTGAGCGAGGCTTGTTCCCGATTGTTGGAGAGTCTGATAGAAAAAGTTCGTGGTCCCGGAAGGCGGCGCCGTCGTTTGGCGCACCGAAATCACACTCGCGCTCGCCTGGTCGGGCACAATCCAGATTTCCGAATGTATCGACCCCTGAATATTAATGGTTACCACATAGTAGCTGTCGTTGGGAGCGGCGTTGGCGTCAGGAATCAAGTCGATCCACTGATTTCCGCTCCCGTCGTTCAGGTTGCCATTGACGTCACAATAGGCTGTAACAATATTGTTACCATAAAGAATGTTGTTATAGGTCACCGTCTTATTACGCTGGGCGAACACCAGTCCGTATTCGGAATTTCCGTTGACCGTGGCCATCACGGCGGGACTTGCGCCCACAGAATAAACTCCCGTCACGTGCGTGCCGGCGAAGGCAGAGGGCAGAAGGCAGAAGGCAGAAACAAGGAGACAGCAGACAGCAGGCAGTAAACGGGAAGAGCGGAATAGATGAGCAAAGACATTCGACTTTAGCCCGGCAATTGGACTGCGATTTTTCGATGTCATTATTTTGCATTCATAATTCATAATTTCCCTCCCAGGCCACTCCGTCACAACTCTCGACCACCTTCCAAAATCAGGGAAACTTGGATCTGGGCGGAAACCTCTCATCGGATTCCCACGTCCCGCGTTCCTGGCGGGTGTACTCGAACCATTCAGATCCCTTCAGCGCGTACCGCGTATAATCGATGACAAAATGGTCGTCGCTTTCCATATGGCAGGAGATGGACAGGATTTCATCTCCGCGCCGGGTGATTCGCCAATCGAATTTCAATGACTTCATCACGTGGATTGGATTTTCTCGGTGGGACTTCACGTTCAGAGCCTTGACGTCGTGGAAGGCCCCGTTCGACACCTGAAGCACGCCGGTGATGGGACCGTTATACGACCCGAACCCAATCGAGTAATCCTGCGTGAGCAGAAAAAACTGGGTGTCGCCCGGCGGCGGATTCCACATCTTCAATCTGGCCAGAGGCTCGTCCAATAAGCGCCCTTCCAGAAGCTCGCCTTTGACGTTCCTGATAACCAGTTTCGCCTTGAGCGGAGGAACCTCTGAAAATTCCTTGTACAGATGATCGCTCGGAGAAAAGGCCAAGTCCCATGACGCGACTCCCCACATTTCCCGCACCGCAACCGCAGTCAACCTGTCATCCCGAAACAGCTCCAGCGTCCCGTCCACACCATTCAAACTTTTCTGAAGAGCGAACCTTTCCGCGACCAGATACCCCGTCCGCGGCGTAGCGCTGCGAGCAGCCACGAGTGAAGGGGACGCCACCAAGAGCACAAACATCATATGCATCACCGAACGCATCCCTGTTTCCTCCTTCTGCCCGTTTCACTTGACCGGCCGACGCACAGTTATCCACCGGCCTTCGAGGGGCAGATAAATATGCGTTGGCTTAAGCACCTGGATAGCAATCGCGGTTCCTGGTTCGTAAAAACCCTCGTAGCGCTCAATGGCGCCCTCGAGCAAGTTTCTCTGCCAGGCACTCAATGAGGATAGTGGCGCATCGCCGCTCACGCCCACCTCCCGCCTCACGAAAGTCTGATACTTGCCCGTCCTGTTCTCTGTCGGAGGTGCAAATCGGCTGATGGCTTGATCTACCGTAAGCCGTTGGTGGTTCGGAGTGCTTAGCAGCGTCCGAAGAGCATTTAGACCGGTGTCCGCACTGGGAAAGATGACGAAGGAAGCGTCCTTGCCAATGGCTCCACGAGCCCTGGTGAATTTATCCCGCGCGAGGTTGCCCGGATTGTAGTCACGAAAGGGGTGCTTGCCTGTCCGAAGTTCGAGCGAAATCGGGTTGCCGTGATCATCGCGGTGGATGATGATGACTGACCTTGGCGCAACAAATTTGGATGCGTCCCCTCCGAATGCAGCGTCAGCCGCTCCCTCCATCTCGACCAGTGTCATGCCGTTCAGTGCGGCGAGCGAGGCGCTCATATCGGCCCTGATCTGCTCCACCGTAGCCTCAGCTTGAGCCGCCGGGACCTCCGTGGTCTTGCCTTCCAATTCGCCGAGCACCTCCTGGAGCCCACCCAACACTTCCTCGACGTTCGATGCAAAAGTAAAAGTAAAATCACCCATCGCATTCCTTCCCTTGTCCGTTCTCAGCCGTCGATGTTCATACATCATACTTCTGACTTCATCTTTGATGCTTACTGCTCTTCCATCTCCACCACAAACTCAATTTCCGGACTTCGCGCCAGCGCCCCGGTACCCCGCCGCATGAGGGCGCCCAAATCGTGCTTCATAATCCGCAAGTCCTGGACTTTCGATACGCCGGAATTAAGCCCGGCCGTCATGCCGCCCGGCACCGTCCTGTGCGTGATGGGGAGTGGCGTGTAAAAATCAGAAAACTGAATCGAAGTAAGGACTATATCCACCGCGCGCAGCGTGTCCATGGCATCTTCCGCCAGCCATTCCGGGTCCGTGCCCGTAATCGCCATGACACAGAAAAACTGCACTGTTTGCGAGCGCAGATCGATATCCGAATTCGAATCGAATGCAGTACTGTGTGCCACAAGCACCATGGCCGGCCAGTTCTGAACCGCATACGCTTCCTTATAAAACGCCGCAAAGGGATTCAGCACGCGGCCCGGGGGACGCGAGGCATTGATGACGGCGAGCGCTGCCGGCTGGTCGCGCTGGAGAATCGCAATCAGTTGATTGACAAGTTGTTTCGCGAATTGTGCCTGGTAACGTTGAATCATGCGCGCGTCCGTCTACTCCATGCCACCTGCCACCTACACTTCTTAATAAACATCGCCCTTCCGAAACGACAGGTTGCTGTCTGTTTCGGGATCGGTGGGGTCGGTTTCCTGCCCCGCCGTGCCGCCCAACAACGGAAAGACATCTCCGGTGCGCGCCAAGGTGTTGAACAATTTGTCGTAAGCACCCCGGTTAAGTTCGGCCAGCATGTTTTCGTAAGATCGCCGCAGCGTGTTGGGGTTGGCCCAGCCCTGGGGCGACGACTCCGGACCGATCATGGAAAAGAGCGCATCGCCCAAGTCCGCTGCCGCGCCCACTTCGTTGGCGAGGGCCAGCAGCGAGTAAGCCTGCGGGTTGTTGGTGGATAATCCCGTTAGCGCATAGCCGCG
The DNA here is from genome assembly GCA_035934315.1 of Terriglobia bacterium. Taxonomy (GTDB): domain Bacteria; phylum Acidobacteriota; class Terriglobia; order UBA7540; family UBA7540; genus DASYXZ01. The sequence goes on from DASYXZ010000011.1 coordinate 3,963, forward strand.
CGCCAAAGCCAGCGCCGTGATGCGCCCGCTCTGATTTTCAATCCACGCCTGGATCTGCGTGTCCGCCGGATTTTGATTGGTGACGCCGCGTTGGAAGCCCGGATAATGCGCTGCCACGGCATCGATGGTAGTGAATCCCATAGTCATCTCCCTCAGATGGGTAGGGGCGGTCCATGAACCGCCCCTACGTAAGTGAATTACGCAACGGCTGACAACCACAAAAATGCCGCGGTGGGCGCCACTACTTGCAATGCGTAGTAGCGCTGCACCTCCACGATGTCGGAGGTGCGCGATTCATCGCGGTAGCGTTTCACCAGGAACCCGTCCGTGTTGGAGCCGAAGAGCCAGGTGAATTGGTAGCCGAGGGACACGGCGCGCCGCCCGGGGGCGGGCGGCTGGTAGAATAGCACCGCGTTCTTACCCCAAATGAAGTTGAGCGCGTCGGCCGTGCCTTCCGCCGCCGTGTTCATCACCGCGCCGGCCACGATGAAGTGGTCCACGTTGAAGACCGCTTTCAAGTGCTCAGGTTGGATAATACCCACCTGGGTATACTTGAACCGGTCAGTCACTTTGGGGTGGTTACGCAATTGGATAAACACCGGATAGCTGACGAGCAGCGAATTCGGCGCCTGCCCAATCTGCTGCTGGATGGTGGCCTTCTGCGCTTCGACGGCCACGATGGGATCGGAGTTGACGTAGTCCGACCACTGGGTGGTGCCGGCCAGCGTGGTGTTCTGCGTGAGCAGGGCCGGGTTGGTGACCGTGTTGGCCACCGCCACTTCGCGCTGAACGAAAAGCAGGTCGGTGAGTGTTTCCGTCACATCGACGTCAATGTCAATGGCCGGATCGGAGTTGGCGCGCAGCTCGTCGGGGATGGCCTCGGCGAGCGCGTGTCCTTCCGCGTAATACGTGCTGGTGGAGAGAGACCATTCGATCTCGTTGGCCTTGGCTCCCGGCCGGCGCGAGTCGATCATGGTGCGAAAACGGTCCTTGGAATAAATGAAATACTTGTTGGACTGCTTGTTCACCGGGATCGTGGGAAATAACTGGTCCGCGATGAATTGATCGTTGTGATAAGCAATGGACACCTGGGTCAGTGCTTGATCCACGTGTACCATCGATACATCAGGCATATTGATTCTCCATTCCGATGGCAGATGGCGCTCCGCGCGCGGGATTAACCAGGCGCAAGGGCCCGGGTGTCAGATGTCAGCGAAAAACCGGCTGACGCCTTGGACCTGGAACCTGACACCTGCTCTTACGCGGAGACCCGTCAGCGGGTCGCGTGTCTGCAATCGGGCAAAAGTACTCCGGCTACTGACAGCCGGAGCCGAGCCCGCGAACAAAGTCAGTCAGTGAGTCAGTTCCTCAGCAGGTCAGTTACTGAAATACTGATCCACTGAGTTAAGGACGCGCTGTTTTTCTAGTCGTGCGGCACAACCACCGGGTTGGGCGACAGGAACACGAAAAAAATCTGTCCCAGTGCGGCCGCCGAACTTTCCGCAATGCCCAGAACGTTGTGCAGGGTTGCGGTCAACGGCAGTGTGGTCAAGTTGGCGGTCTGCAAATTGCCCGTCGTGCCGGCCACTTCCACGTAGTCGCCCTTGTTGATGGGACTGTTGGCGACGGCGCGGGAGATGCCGTATTTCCGCACGATCACATTTTCATTTTGGGTGGGCTGCGATTCCTGGGTCAGCCCGTAGGAAACCTGGTTGGCGCCCGAAGGCAACTGGCAATCGCCGTCATTCGTGCCGGGCACGACGGCCAGGTACTTGCCCACTCCGCCCACCGAGGTAATTTTGTAAGTCTTGTCGAGAACGTACGTTGCTCCTGCCATTCTTTCCTCCTGATGGGACGATTCTGTCCCTTGAGATTATTCACTTCTGTGTCGTAGCTCCTGCCACTGCCTTCTACGCGCTCACTGCGCGCCGATACTCATGGACGAGATCGGGATGTTCGCGGCCGATTTCGCTGAGCGCCTGGCCAAAGGAAATGCTGCGCTCGCGCATGCGTTGTTCAGCCAGGAGTTTCACCTGGGTCTGCGCGTCTTCCGGCCCGGCGCCGGAAACGCCTACCGGGCGCAGCGGCACTTGCGGCTTCTGTTCGGCCACGATTTTGCGGAAGGTGGGGAAATCCGAGAGCGCGATCTTTCTCCAATCGTCGCGCTGGCGCGGCAGCACTTTGCCGTTTTTCACCGCCTCATCCAATTCCTGTTCCACGCGCCACCGGAAATAATCCGCGGCGGGGATCGATTTTCCGCCCGCCTCGTTTTCCGAAAGCAGCGCTCCGGCTTCCTTTAGAGAGATTTCCTGATGTGTCGCCAGGCGTCGCCGGATCGCCGCCACGCATTCGGAGAGGGTGGCCCTCGTCTCTGGATTCGTCCCGGCATTGGCCGCTGCGCCGCCCCCGGCTCCGGCGGAGACCGCCAGGCCCGCCAGGTTTTCCAGCTCCGCTGCCAACGACGTGTCTGGCTCGTCCGGCGTATCGGGCGATGCCCCCAGATCTTCCAGGCATTTCTTCAAATCAGCCGGGTCGGCGTAGTACGCGTCTGAGAAATCTCCATGTGCGATTTTGATTTTTCCGTCTTCCACTGAAAGTTTCACTTGTTTCATACTTCCTCCTGAATGGGATTTGGTCCGGACTGACGAGGGCGGGGCAAGCCCCGTCCCTACTCGATGGGGTTCGGTGTCGCCGGGTGTCAGCGACGTATCCACATGAACCTCCCCGACGTCCACCAATTGAAACGCGGGGTCGGAGAGCCTGATCTGCGGCAACTCTTCCAGAAACGGCCGATTGGTTAATGCAACACTGGTGAGCGTCGTCCCGTCCACCTTTCCCGTTCGCTTGTCGCGCCCCGCCCAGTTGATGGCGGGCGAGATGTAGCGGTACTCGCGGCTTTCAATAAGCTGGCGCGCGCGCTCGGTCGGCTCGTACTGGCCGTAAAGAATCCAACGCAACCCCTCACCCGGCTCGCAACGCTCGCCACCCTCTCCCCCTGGGAGAGGGATGGAGTTCTTAGTTTTTCCGCCTCCCCTGGGGAGATGGACGGGCCCCCATGCTCTGTCTTGACGGCCGACAAAGGAGGGCGGGGTCCCGAATTCCTGCGGTCCTTCAAGACCGACAATCCGTCCGGCCGACGGCACCGGTCCGCCCGCCCCCACTTCCGGCATTTCGCTGGCGTGGTCGTAGTCCACATTGATTTCGCCATTGCGCCGCTTGTTAAAGTTCTGCACGATTTCTTCAAGGTCCTCGAGCGTGATGGAGAAATCGTTGCCGTCCCGCACCCACTTGCCCGTAACTGCCAGCGGAATGCGCGTGAGTGAATCGCCCGAGCCCAGCGGCGCGTCAAGCGTCACGACAAACCGGGGAGG
>DASYXZ010000024.1:0-2682 GCA_035934315.1 Terriglobia bacterium
GCCGGGCAAAATGTGACAACGACGAGCCCGGCCCAAATGATTACACTTACGAACACAGGCGATGCGATACTAACGATCTCGAGTGTGGTGGTCAGCGGTGACTATGCGGATGCAGATACTTGCGGGACCACCGTCGCGCCGGGGGTGAGTTGCAGTCTTCCTGTTACCTTCACTCCGACGCTGACGGGAATAAGAATCGGAGCGATTACCCTGAACGACAATGTCGCTGGCAATTCGCAGACAATTGCGTTGTCAGGGACGGGCACAGCGCCCATCGTTATGCTTTCGCCAGCCAGTCTGACGTTCGCCGGGCAATTGTTATCGACCAGCAGTGCGGCGCAGGAGGTTCAACTCACGAATAGCGGCACGGGGCCTTTGACAATCACAAGCATCGCGGCCAGCGGTGATTATGCTCAGACCAATAATTGCGTCAGCCCGGTGGCAGCAGGAACAAGCTGTGCCATAAACGTCACATTCACTCCGAGTGCAACAGGAACGCGAACCGGAGCAGTGACGATAACGGACAACGCCGCGGTCAGTCCGGAATCGGTCAGCTTATCAGGGTCGGGGACATCGCCCATCGTCACGCTTTCAGCTACGAGTTTGGCCTTTGCGAATCAAGGCCTGACGACGACCAGCGCGGCGCGGGCGGTTCATCTGACGAACAGTGGCACGGGTCCTCTGACTATTACAAGCATCGTGGCCAGCGGCGATTTTGCCCAGACAAATACTTGCGCAAGTTTAGTTGCGGCGGGCGGAATTTGTGACATATCCATCACCTTTACACCATCGACGAGCGGAACCAAAACAGGCAATCTGACGATTTCCGACGACTCTGGCGCCACTCCCCAAACCGTGGCGCTGACCGGAACCGGCGTTGTGGCATTCTCGCTCGAGTCAGGCCAAAGCACCGCAACCGTTATTGCCGGGACGGATTCAACCACTTACCCTATTTTGCTCTCCAGTCAATTTGGGTTTACGGGCGCCGTCAGCTTGAGCTGTTCGGTAAGCGCGCCTGCCGCTTGCGCTGTAAATCCCACTTCCGCCGCGCCTGGGCAGGCGGTGGTGCTGACTGTAAATAATCTGACGGCGTTCACTGGCATGTCAGGCACCATCACAGTTACAGGGACCAGCGGTTCTCAAAGCGCGCAAGTGACTCTTACTATTCTGATCTCTGACTTCACTCTCGCATCGTTGCCCACTTCAACAAGCGTTGCCTCCGGCCAGCCAGCCAGGTACTCGATAAGCCTGGCGCCGGAAAATTCTTTCAACCATGTGGTCTCGCTCAGTTGCTCAGGCGCGCCACAGGCGGCCACCTGCTCCATTTCGCCCAACTCGATGGCGATGGATGGTTCGAGCACTTTAATCGCGGGAGTAACCATCACCACTACGGCTCATTCAGGCGTGGGTGGCCGGTGGCGCGGCCCGCAAGACCTGCCCGAGATTAAAAGCTATTTTGGGCATTCGGTTTGGTGGCTTGCATTTATTACCATCTTGTTTTTTATCTCCGTTGCGGTGCGGAAGAACGGGCTAAGATTAGCTCCGTGCGGCGCCGCCCTTTTTCTCGCGCTTCTTTGCGGAAATTGTGGCGGTGGCGGCGGTGGCGGCGGAGGAGGTGGCGCTGGTGGCGGTACCACTGGAACCCCGGCGGGTTCGTACACGCTCACCATCACCGCGACCTCGGGCGGGTTGTCGCACGCCGTCACGGTAAACCTTACCGTGTTTTAGGATTTACTTATTTGGAGTTTGGAAGTTTGACTCCCTCATCAGGCACGCTTATGTAGCGCTGGTGTTCCCACCAGTGTCTTTCGGCGTTGAGGACAGCCGGGCCACCGGGATCGGTGTCAGCACAATTTGCGAGACTCGGTACGTCCGCGGCTCCCGGCCGTTGACGATAGGCGATAAAAGTGCGAAAGTGTAAAAGTGATGTGCCGAGCCAGAGTTCGGAACCATCACTAACTTTCTTCCCTCGGCGCATCTTGGCCGGTGGGCGATGGACCAGGGGTTTGAAATGAAAAGTCTAAATAGCTTGTTGATTGCCGCCGTGCTCACTTTATCCGCCATAATGTGTCCCACCGTAGTTCCGGCGCAGGACTTGATGAATGAAGCGATGTCAAGTTTTCCGGCCGGGACGATTCGCGTTGAATATTCGAGCCCCGTCAAACTGCGCGCCCTGCCTGATTATGCCGCCCTCAGTCATCGTTACGTGGGGCAGCGGCTCCAGGTTCTGCAAGGAAATCTGGCCCAGCTTGGAATTCAGCCCGACGACGTGGACACGATGGTGATCGGGTGGAAAGCGCGAGGCGAAGGGATGGACCTCAGCGGCCTGGCGCAGGGCAGGTTCGACGCCAAAGGCGTCAGCGATCGCGCGGCGGCGCAGGGAATAGCCGCTACGCCTCTATCGGGAACGCCGGCCTACTGTTTCGGGTCAGGCGCCTCGGGATACTGCATCGCAATTCTGGGGGATTCTCTGGGCGCGTTTGGCACGCTCGATTCGCTCAGTGCCATTCTGAAAGCTCGCGCCGGAGAAATCCCCAACGCCGCCTCCGATGCGAACTTCGCCAAGCGCGTGGATAATGGTCGGACGGATGCCCCCATCTGGGGAGTTGCTGTCGGCCCCGCCATCGCCGACTGGTTTAAAGGCTGGATGCCCAACCAGGGGAACGTGCAACTGGATTGGAA
>DASYXZ010000048.1:0-5957 GCA_035934315.1 Terriglobia bacterium
CGCTGGAGAAAATTCCTTCTTCGTCAATGTAGACGTTATAGCGCACTTCGAGCGTGGCGCAAGGTACGGCGGCGCTTTGCCAGGTATTCAGGTCCACACGCATCAATTCGTCAGACCGCCCGTCGCACCGGGCTGTAACGTGTTGGACATTGCGAACGAAATCCCGGATCTGGTAAAGAGCGTTCCAGGCTGGAAGCTGGATTTGCGTCGCGAGCGTGGCCTGCGGCACCGTCATGGTGACAGCCACCGTGTGAGTGGAGGGATTGCGTAGGTCCAGAACGTAGCTGATGGGTTGCGAGCCGGCAAAAATCCGCGGAGCTGCGAGCAAGAAAACAACCACTACAAATTGCGTGAAAATTCTGCGGCGCGCCGCACAACAAGGGCACGAACTTGGTGGAGGAGGAAAAATGATTGACCTGAAGTTCATGATTTGCAATTGAGATGACTCGCCCGGCGAAAATATCCTTGCGTTCTCCCGCAATCGATTCCTAATATAGTATGTCATGATTCACGAACCACCCACCGGGCTTTTCAAGGCCGATTTGCACTGCCACACGCGCCACTCCGGACATGCCAAGCATCTCCGTTTTCTGCGCTGCCGGGATTGTTACTCAACCCCGCTCAATGTTTACAAGACGGCCAAGCGCCGCGGGATGAATCTGGTGACCATCACCGACCATGATTCGATCGGCGGCTGCCTGGAACTGCTGGACCGCCTCGGAGACCTTCCGGACTTTATCATGGGCGAAGAAGTTACCGTGGCTTTCCCCGAATTTAAGCATGAAGTTCACGTGGCGGTTTACGGGCTTAATGAATCGCACCATGCCGAGCTCCAGCGTTTGCGCCCCAACGGTGAAGAGTTGGTGGCCTATTTGCGCCAGAATCATCTGCTTTTTGCGCTCAATCATTTCTTTCACGACTTCGCCGATGGCGCGCGAGTACGTGAGTTCATTCAGCGCATGGCGGAACTGTTTGACGTGTTCGAAGTTCGAAACGGGTCGCAACTCCGCGAACACAATCTGTTCATTGCGAAATTGCTCGAACAATATAGGAAGGGACCGGGCGCACCACCTCCCGTGGGCATGATCGCGGGTAGTGACGCGCACACCTTGCGCCGCATTGGACGCACCTACACGGCCAGCCCAGCCCGTACCCCGCAGGAATTTCTGGAGGATATTCGCGCCGGGCGCACCCAGGTGTTTGGTCCCCACTCTGACTCTCTATCGCTCGCCGCCGACATTTACGGGGTTGTGTTGCGCCATTACCCGGCCGTTTTTTCCGGCGCCAATGGCAATTTTCCGCCCGCGGTTCGAATTAAAGCTGCCGTCCTGACCCTGCTCACCACGCCATTCCTGTTTACGCCTTTTATCGTGGCAGTGCGCCACAGCCGGATTGAGCGGGAGCGCATCAATCTCTTCTCGCGCCTTCTTCTTGGAAATCATGCCTTGCCGTTCCCCTCGTAACCGGACTCAGCACGCTTCGCGCTGTATTATGGAATCGGCAGCGACTTTTCCATCATCAAACGTCATGAACAGTTGTAGGCCGGGTATAACGCGTTGTGGGTGAGGATCAAGTCTGTTGATGAGTGACTCGAACCTGAAGTCTGAGAGCGCCAAAACCCTTCCCCCGATGGGAAAGGCCAGAGACCTAACCATCATGACCCTGCTCCGCCCCCATTGGAAAGAGCTGGTGGGCGGAATGTTGGCGGTGACCGGGGGGTCGATCGCCGACATCCTGCAACCATGGCCTCTGAAAATTGTTCTCGACAACATCCTCAAGACAAAACCCAGGCATGGCTGGCTGAATCATTTGATGGTTTCGATAACCGGGCCGGATACGCTGGCTATTCTGAATCTCGCAGCCGTGGCCGTGGTGGTGATTGCCGTGGTGGGAGCGATTTGTTCCTACGCCGAAAAATACCTGACCACCAGCGTTGGGCAGTGGGTTATGCATGACCTGCGGCGCACGCTCTACTCTCACATTCAGCGCCTCTCGCTGGCCTATCACGACCAGAAAAGGACCGGCGACCTGATCAGCACGGTGACCAGCGACATCGACTCCATACAGAGCTTTTTAGCTTCGGGCCTGCTGAGTGTTTTCGAAGATCTTTTCACCCTGATCGGAATGATCGTGGTGATGTTTTTTGTAAACTGGCGTTTCACCTTGATTGCTCTTTCAGTGGCGCCACCCCTTGCCGTGGTCGTCTACACTTTTACGCGCCGAATAAAGAAAGCGTCTCGTGAAGTGAGGAAGAAAGAGGGCGAGATTGTTTCAGTGATTCAGGAAGTCTTTTCTTCCATCCGGGTGGTCAAGGCGTTCGCGCGGGAAGACTACGAGCAACAACGACTGGAAGAACAGAGCCTGGAAGGTATGGAAGTCGCTCTTCGCGCCCGAAGCCTGAAGGCAAAGCTTTCCCCGCTGGTTGACATTATCGTCGCCGTGGGCACCTGCCTTGTCCTTTGGTTCGGCGCGCGAATGGTGCTGGATGGCCGGTTAAGTCCGGGCTCGCTGATCCTTTTCTTTCTTTATTTGGGCAAGATGTACAAGCCGATGCAAGACCTCTCAAAAATGACCGACACTTTATCCAAGGCGGTGGTGGGATACGAGCGCATCCGGGAGGTGCTGGCAACGGAAAGCCGGGTGCGCGATCTGCCGCGCGCGGCCAACGCTCCGCGCTTCAAGGGAAAAATAGAATTTGAGGATGTCAGTTTTGGCTACGAGCCGGATAACTTGATTTTGAAAAACGTCAGCTTCGTGATTGAGCCCGGGCAGTTGGCGGCCGTGGTGGGGCCGACCGGCGAAGGCAAGTCGACGATCATCAGCTTGATTCCCCGCTTCTATGATCCAATCTCCGGCACGGTAAAAATTGACGGAACTGATGTGAGGCGATGGCGGCAACAATCGCTGCGCCGGCAAATCAGTTTTGTTTTACAAGATACATTGCTCTTTCACGCGCCGATTTGGCAGAACATTGCCTACGGGAAGCCGGAAGCAAGCCGGAAAGAAATCATCCGCGCGGCTGAGCTTGCCAACGCCATGGAATTTATTGAGGAGATGCCGGAAAAATTTAACACCCTGGTGGGTGAGCGGGGCGTGACGCTTTCCGGCGGCCAGCGCCAGCGCATTGCCATCGCCCGGGCCATCATCCGCAACAGCCCCATCCTGATTCTGGATGAACCTACCACCGGACTTGACGCAGCTTCAGAGCAGATGGTGATTGAAGCTTTGGAGCGCTTGATGAAAGGCAAGACCTCCATCGTGGTCACTCACCACCTGGCCACCATCAGCAAGGCGGATGTGATTTTTGTAGTGAAAGATTCCGCTCTGGCTGAACGCGGAACCCACCAGGAGTTGCTGGCCGCGGGCGGGGTTTACTCCGAGCTCTGCGCCATTCAATTTGGCGCGGAAGAACAAAAATCAAGCGGCGTGATCTCCGGCGCCAAGCCGTAGGCCGGGAATTTTTTTCAAGGACCAATTTTTAAAGCTTGTTGAGCTCCGCTATTCTCTCCTGCACTACTTTCGTGTAACCCGGCACTTCTTCAGGTGAGAATCCGCTGGCGCGGAACGCATCGCTGATTTGTTTTGTGGATAACTGGCCCAACAGCCCGCCAATCCATTTGGCGTCGGCGCGGGGAATATGTTTTACGATTTGCTGCATTTTGGTGCGCGTCCGGTAGTTCCAAAAATCGAACACTGACAAGATGAACGGCCGGCTGCTGAGGTGGAAATCCACAGTCTCAGGATCCACTTTTTGAATAAACTTGGATTGTTCGTAATCTTTCAGGACTCCCCGGGTGCGGGTAAAATAGTTACCTGTTTTGCCGAGACTGGCATCCAAATCCGTGACAACATAATGCAGGCCGTCACCTTTTTCCTTCATGATGCCATTATTAACTTCCTTCAAATCCCAATTGTTGGTGAGCGCTATCATGACTCTTAACCCGTTGAACTCCCTTGTCCCCACGAAGGGATTCTGATACCAACTCCAGTTACCTTGTTTTTTCTCTTCCTTGCCGCGAAGTTTTAACCGGGCTCCTTGAAGGACGCCAGCGTCTGAAATATATCTCTGGCCTCGGGAAATAGCGCGTTTGTCCAAACCGTGGACCTGAACCTGGGGGAGATAATAATTTTCCGTCACAAAATAGCCCACGGCCCAAAATAGGCGGGAGACGGCGGTGTCAGTTTTTGCGTCGATGCGGACTTTGGCTCTCCATTTAACGCCCTTCGAGTCTTTAATATCAAATTTAGGCGCGGTGCCATTGGTGTCCTCTTTGATGAATTTGAATACGCCTGCAGCGGGCTCGTGCTCTTTCCCGCCGACTCCATAATAAAGATCGAGCGAGGAAATATTGCCTGGATCGTGCCAAATCAGGGCCGGCCCAATCGTTTCGGCCTTTTTTTCTTTTTTCCCAGGTTTACCTGCTTTTTTCGCAGCGATTGGAAGTGAAACACTGAGAGCACATAGCAAGAAAATAAGTTTGCAGAGCTTGGTTCTTTGGTGCACGGCACTCTCCTCGATGGAAGTTGATTCCCGTTGGCAAAATCCCACGTCCCTTTGATGCTTGCAAAGCTAAAAAGTAGGCACGGTATACCCGTCCGGGGCGCGCCCAGTCCTTTCCCCTTGACTTGATTTCCTGAAATCCCTAACCTGCAATCAGGGTTAAAAAACAGCCCGGCCTCTGACGCTTTTGGGCGTCAGGAGAAAAAGGAAGATGCAGAAGAGGGAGACGAACGGTCGTGAAACTAATCATACAACCCGAAGATGGAATCGGGCCGCTGCTTGCGGGAATCAAGTCCGCTAAAAAAACCATTGAGATTGTGATCTTTCGTTTCGATCGGGCTGATATTGAAGGGGCGCTGAAGGCGGCAGTGGGGCGGGGCGTTGCGGTTCATGCTTTGATTGCCTATACCAACCGGGGCGGGGAGAAGAATCTGCGGAAATTGGAAATGCGATTGCTCGGAGCGGGCGTTACGGTGGTGCGCACGGCAAAAGATCTGCTCCGCTATCACGACAAAATGATCATCATCGATCGCGCGGTACTTTATGTGCTGTCATTCAACTTTACCCATCTGGACATCAATCATAGCCGGGGATTCGGTATTATTACCAGACACAAACGGGTGGTGCAGGAAGCGGTCAAGCTGTTTGAAGCGGATGCCAAACGGAAGACCTACTCCGCCGGACACCACACTTTCATTGTGAGCCCGGCCAATGCCCGGAAGCAACTCGCATTGTTTATTAAGAAGGCGAAGAAACAATTACTGATCTACGACCCGAAAATCGGAGACACGCAAATGCTGGAGCTATTGGAAAACCGGGCAAAGGCGGGGGTCGAAATTAAAATCATCGGCCGTTTGGGCAGGCCGAGCGCTGAACTTACGGCTCAAAAACTATCGAAAACCCGCCTCCATACGCGGACCATTGTCCGGGACCGCCGCCAGGCGTTTGTAGGAAGCCAGAGCCTTCGCCAGGCTGAGCTCGATTCGCGGCGCGAAGTGGGGATCATTGTCCACGACTCCAAGGTGGTGAGCACGATCATCAAAACGTTTGAAGCAGATTGGGCGGCGAACGCGCAGGCAAAAGATAATGAAGAATCAAAAGGGAAAGAGGAGACATCTAAATCCGAGAAGATTGTGAAGAAGGCGGTAAAAGGTCTGCTGAAAGACCAGCCCCATTTGGCCCCGATTGCACAAGACGCCGTGCAACAAGTCGTCGAAAAAGCGGGCAATGAGGATTTGAGCCATAAGGAAGTGCAAGAGACAGTTAAAGAAGCAGTCATGGAAGCGGTGAAAACGGAAAAGGTTCAAGATGCCATACGGGACGCCATTAAAGAAGCAGTGGAAAAGTCATCGGATTCTGAGTAATTCCCCCGGCCGCGCAATCGAGCCGCCAGCTACCGCTAAAATCTTTCAGGGTTCTTTTTCCATCGACTCAGGTTTATACCCGATTGTTTTAA
>DASYXZ010000110.1:0-21892 GCA_035934315.1 Terriglobia bacterium
GAAGTGATCACGTCGCCGGGTTTGTAGGCATTTCCGCCCGGCATATTTTCAGTAGCGGGCACCAACGCGATCACGCGGACTTTGGGTTTAATCTGCGCAATCGCCTGCATCACGCCCAGCATGGTTGCGCCGCCCGCCATATCGGTTTTCATTTCATGCATGTCAGCGGCGGGCTTGATGGAGATGCCTCCCGTGTCAAACGTGATGCCCTTCCCCACCAATCCGATCACAGGCGATGGGGGCGCCTCCGGATGAGCGTAGCGAACCACAATGAGCTTGGCCGGCTCGTCGCTTCCCTGCGCGACAGACAGAAAGGCCCGCATCTTCAGGTCGCGAATTTCCTGCGGTCCCAGCACCTGGCACTCGAGGCCAAAGCGCGCCGCCATTTCCCCTGCACGCTGGGCAAGCTTTGTGGGTGTCAAGGTATTGGCCGGTTCGTTCACCAGCTCGCGAGTGAAGGTCTGAGCTTCAGCGATAATCCGACCGCGCTCAAGCGCGGCGCGTGCGGCATCGTCAACGGCTCCCTCGGCAGCAAGGTCAAACCGGTCGATTCGTCGCTCGCCGTTTCGTTCGGTTCTGAGATTGTCCGCGTCGTAGTCGGCGACGATTGCACCTTCCACAACATTTTGTATCCCCGCCTTGGCCTCGCGCCTGCCCAACAGCCACGCCAATTCATGCACCCCGCGCGCGCGAAGATAGCGCACTGCCGTGCCGCTCAAACGCCGGAGATGAGCCTCTTCGAATTTTTCTTTTTTGCCGGCGCCCACCACCAGGAGCTTTTGGGCCGCGACGCCTGCGGGATGATGGACGAGCGTGCATTCGTAGGATTTTCCTGTCAGTTCGCCTGCCGCCTTCAATTCATCAAGCAGCGCGCGGGTCCCGGAAGGGAGTCGCTCCACCGTGCCGCTTGAGGCGGGATTATCTTCAAATCCAAAAGCCACCAGGACCGCACATTTAAGCTCCGTCAAAGGATCGTTTCGAAATTCAATTTTCACTGGGTCTCCTCAATTTAAGTATGGCGGTTGCGATGTTCGCGCATTTCAATCTCGGTCTCACGATCGACGGTCCGTTGCCGTTCAGTCTCCCGCCGGTCGTAAACATTTTTCCCTTTGGCCAGGGCAATCTCACATTTAATCATATTCTTTTTTAAATATAGGCGGGTCGGCACTATTGTCAGCCCCTTTTCTTGCGTCCGCCCCTTCAGTTTATTAATTTCCTCCCGCCGCAGCAGAAGCCGGCGATCCCGAAGCGGATCGGGATTCGCATAACTGCCGGCGGCGTAACCACTGACGTGGCAATCCACCAGCCAGATTTCATTGCCTCGCACAATCGCATAACCGTCTTTCAGGTTAACCTTGCCTTCCCGAATGGATTTCACTTCCGTCCCGGTCAATTCAATCCCCGCCTCGAATTTTTCCAGCAGGTGATAGTAATGTCCTGCCTGGCGATTGACGGCAAAGTTTTTAACCGCGGTCTTCGAGGTTTGCGCGCCCATGCAGGATTGTCCCAAACCGCAGGCATTTCAAAACACAATATGTTAACACAGCGGCGGGCACTCCGTGAAAGTCAGGACAGGAGGGACGGCGAAAAGCAGCGAGCAGAAAACAAATCGACAAAGCATCACGGAAACTTGTTGTCCAACGGAATCACATACGCTATGATGTTGATGCGGGGTGGAGCAGTCTGGTAGCTCGTTGGGCTCATAACCCAAAGGTCGCTGGTTCAAATCCAGCCCCCGCAACCATCGGGCTCATCCTGCCAACGCGGAATGAGCCCGTCCTGTTTCATGAGCATGTCGCGAGTCAACGGCAAACCCTTCTACGTTTATGTTCCCTGGAGCTCCTACGCCGCACGGTTTTGAATTTGGATTAGCGGAGATACTCAAAAGTTCTATTTATTTAGCCCGAAGCAGTAGAGATAGGAATCATGATCCACGGCGTAAACCTGGCCGTCGGCCACCGCAAGGCCGCTAAAATGGGTCCACGCGCCCATCGTCTTTCCGCTTTGGTAGAGGGTCTTACCGGTCCTGGCGTCAAGCGCGTAAAGTACCGCGTTGTGCGTGTCAGCCTCTCTCTGCTGGTTAGTCAGTATCTTCTGATGGGTGAAGATCACCTTCCCGCCCGTGGTCTGCATTGGATTTTCGCCCGTCGATAAAACGAAAACCACGCCGTTGGCCACCGCGGGCGGATCGGGCAAATCGAGATCGCCGGAAATCCACGCGGGCTGTAGTGTCGGCTCCTGGGTGCCGCTATCGATCTCTACTCTAAAGGCCATGATGCACCCGTGGGGCGCAGCGCCATTGGTGGCGCCAAACTTTGGCGCGTTAGCTGACGCTGGTCCGTAGATGGGCACGTACAGCCAGGAGCCGCCCGCATCTTCGCGCCACGTTGCCGGTGCGCCCCAAATCCCTTCTCCCTGGAAAGCGTTATCATCGTTGGCAAGTTTGATTGTGAAAAGAGGAGTGTGATGATCTTTTTGACCAAGCGAGTCGGCATCCAAAAGATAGAGGACGCCTTCTTTCCCGCCGCCCGCCAACAAATTGCGATTTCCTGAGGAAAACCATATTGGCGAGGAAGCGGCCATATCCAGGTCGTAATCCGTGACATGCTGGAAATTTATCGGAGCGAAATAGTCGATCACCTTTAGGTCGCGCAGGGAAGCCGCGATAAAACTGCTGCCATAGTCGCCGTCGGACGGCGCAAACTTTCCGTCGCCGGTCACGCCATATATCAGGCCGTTTAAACCGATCACGGGACCGCCGCGTCCCCAAATCCCGCCTCCATTTTTCGCCACCACAAGAGCGCGCACGACCGGCCGGCGCGGGTCATGAACGTCCATCGAGTAAATGCCTGATGGCGCGCCCCCGCAGCCCTGGGAAATCGAAGTGTAGATTGTGGAATCGTGCAGATTCAGGCTCCAATTTTTGGAAAATGGGGGCACAAACTGCGCCGGCCCAAACTTGATCCCGCCATTTCCAAGGTCCAGGCCCCAGAGCCTGCCATCCGGAGCGATGGTATAGATGGTCCCCGTGCGCTTGTCGATTACCGGTGTGGCATTCAGATTATTGGGGCACAGCCACATGCTTTCGTCTTTAGGAAGCACGTGGATCTCAAGGTCGCGAGTCCAGATGATGCGTCCCGTGGCGGAATCGATGGCCGCTAGTTCGCCGCGGCATTGCCCTACGTACACCAGAGTCTTCATCCCTTGCGATGTCTTCACATGATCCGCAACCACCGGCGCAGTAAGGTCGGTGAGCGACAGGGGTTCGTTCTTGAGCTGAACTTTCCATTTCAATAGCAGGTCAGAAACGTTTTGTGGAGTCAAAGTCGTTTCCTCCACGGCCCATCCGGAACGCTGTGGGTCGTGCGCGAAAGTGGGCCAGTCCGCGCCGGAAAGAGCGCTCGCCGCGCAGAAACAAAGTACAGGAACAAGCCAAATCAACTTCCACCCAGAGCCATTAGCAGTCGCGCGCACTTTTCGCCACCCCTCTGTTCAAATTCTTCCGTAAATTATGAAATGTTTTAAGCTTTGCTAAAATCTCGACAACACCGCATTATATGCGGTTGTATCCGGCGCGCAAAGCGTGTAGCGCAGGTGTCCTCACCCGCGATTCATCCTTAATCCCATGGTCCATAATCTCCAAGACGCGGATGGGGACACCCGCGCTACAAAACGGTTTATATTTTCAGGAATATCTTCCGTCGATACATCCAGAAAAGAATCAACCAGTAGGTGAATAAGACCGCCGCACCCTGCATCAAAGGTTCGAGTCCAGTTCCGAAAAATTGGAAGGCGCGCGGACCCAGGTGGATGCGGAACGATTCCACCACGAAATTCCTAAGCAGTTCCGCGATCAGATAGGCCGCGATGGAATTCATTCCAACAACCACCAGAGGGTATGCCCACTTTTTGTAGCCCTTCACATCAATCACCCAACTGAACCCCGCCAGAAACAGGAAACACGCGCCCCCGCTGAACAGCGTCCAGCTCGGCGTCCAGATGCGCTTGACCACGGGACAGATTCCGGTGAAATGCAGTAGAAGGCCGGCGGCGATTCCGATGACACCCGCGATCAGCAGGCGTTTCATCGGAATACGCGGCGCGGCGGCACGCAGCCAGCGGCCGGCGGCCAAGCCCAAAATCATCGTGCCCAGAGTGGGAATGAAACTGAGGGTCAAATATCCTCCATCGTTATAAACAAAGGGCGCCTGGCGCGGGAACAGATTCAGAAACCACTGATCGAAAGCATTCCCCAGGTTGCTGTTCTTGTTCCAGTGCGCGGCAAAACCGGAATAGTAGTGCTGCCAGTCGGGCGGCACGCCTACTGCCTGGTAATTAAATCCGGGACCGGGCGCCGGGTAGAGAGCCCACGCCAGCCAATAGCCCGTGAGGATCAAGGCGAGAGCCGTCCATTGCCAGCGCGGCGGACGGAACCCGAGCAGGAACAACAGTGGATAACCGAGGCCAATCTGGGTGAGCGTATCTTCGAATGTAAAGTAAGTCTGCGGGCTGTGCGTGGAACGTAAAAAAATGCCCAAGGCGATTAGGAGAAGCGATCGCCACAACGCGTGCGCGAATAGTTGGCCAAAGGTCGCCCCTTTCGCCATGCGGCTGGCGATGGAGTAGGGTAACGCCACGCCCACCAGGAATGAAAACCCGGGCTGAATCAGGTCGTGCAGCGAGCAACCCGCCCACTCAACGTGGGTTTGGTTGTAGGCCAGGACTTTCCAGAACCAACTGGCGGGAAAAGCTTCCGCCACCCGGGACAACCGCAGCACTTCCGCCATCATGAGGAGCATAACGAATCCGCGATACACGTCCACCGCGACGTTGCGCGCCATCGGTTGTGGAATGGGTGTGGGTGTTGTTTCCTGTAAGGACGCTACGGATTCAAGAACAGTTTGCACGCGGCACCTCGCAAGCGTTGAGCCGTATCATACACGAAACTTGAGTGTAACCAAGTTCGGCGTAACCAGGGAGTGTCCTGCGTTATACTTCCTTCCTGCTGCCGGGTCAAACGTATTGTTTAACATATCGAGTCAAACTCGGGGGCGAAGTCGCGCTTACGGAATTTCCAATGAGTAGGAAAGGCAACGGGATCCTGCTCGGACTGACAACTCTTCTGTCAGCCTGGGCGGGCAACGGACAAACTATGAATACGGATAGCACCTATACCAGCACCATCACGATCAGTTCCCTGTATTCAGAACGTGATTTTACGCCCGATGGCGATCTGAACAAAAATATCTGGCGACACTGCAAGTGGGTGCGATTCGATCATGATATGTCCGGCCAGCACAGATACTCCCAAGCTGAAACCCGCGTCGCCTCTTGTTGGACTGCCGCGTATGTCTATTTCGTCTTCCGGTGTAAGTATTCAACTCTCAATGTGTATGAAGGCGAAGACACGCTGAAGGAGCGGTGGGAGCTGTGGAATCGCGACGTGGCTGAAGTCTTTATCAACCCCGATCCCCCTCGAGTAAATCACTATTACGAATTTGAAGTCGCGCCCAACAATCAATGGATTGACCTTGAGATTGACAAAACGAAAACGCCCTTTAATGATGCGGCCTGGGATTCGCATTTTGAACACGCCACGCACATCGATGCGGAGAAACATTTATGGACGTGCGAAATGCGCATCCCGGTCAGCTCAATGAATGCCCAGCCAATTCAGCCCGACGCAGAATGGAGAGTTAATTTTTTGCGAGCCGACGGGTCGGGAGATGATTCCAAGCGCCGCTTCATGACATGGAGCACCATCCCGGAAGGGAAAACTTTTCATGTCCCCACGCGCTTCGGGATTATCAAGTTCATAAAATGATGTCAGGAATCAGCTATTCTTCAACCGTTCTCAGCGCCAGCGTCCCCTGTGCGGCCATCGGGCGCGCCGTGCTTGACAATCTCTTAACCGTCCATTAACGTGAAGTGCGATTCTGCTTCGCGCAATGTATTCCGGCGAAGCATACGTTCAACCCTCAGCACCAACGGCAGACCGGAATTTTACTTGGGCATGACCAGAACCGAAGACGAGCTTCGTCGCGAAATCGTGGAGATCGGCCGGTGGATTTACCGGCAGGGATTCGTGACCTCATACGACGGCAATATTTCCTTTCGCCTGGACAACCATCGCGTTCTCTCAACCCCCACCACCATCAACAAAGGGATGATGGAGCCGGACGACCTGGTGATTTGCGACTACGACGGCAACAAAATTTCAGGCCGGCGAAACGTGACCAGCGAAATCGCCATGCACCTGCTGATTTACCGGCGCCGCCCGGACGCGCACGCCGTCGTCCACGCTCATCCGCCCACGGCCACGGGTTACGCCGCGGCAGGACTCTCGCTGAACAAAGCGCTGGTCTCGGAAGTCGTGCTGGCGCTCGGATGCATTCCGCTGGCGCGCTACGGCACTCCGGGCACTCCGGAGCTGACCGCCGCGCTCGAGCCGCTGGTGAATTCGCACGATGCGATTCTGATGGCCAACCACGGCGTGGTAACGTTTGCGCCTGACCTTCAGCGCGCCTACTTTAAAATGGAGACGGTGGAACATTTCGCGAAAATTTCTCTGGTCACTGAACTCCTGGGCCGCCAGGTCTTGCTCTCCGGGACTGAGGTGGATAAACTGCTTGCGGCCCGGCAGAAGTATTATGGAGCGGGAACGCCGGTAATCGAGCGCTCGGATGTTTGTCCGGTGGCTGGCGGAGAGCCCGTCGCCCCAAATCAAATCGCGGCCTCTGCTGATCGAGTGGCAGTCTCGCGCCAGGATTTGGAAGCGATGGTGGACAGAACAGTACGAAGTTTGAAATCACGAATGTGAGCTTTGTAGCGCCGACCATCAGGTCGGCAGGTTGAAGGAAAGACAATATGCCGACCTCAAGGTCGGCGCTACTTTGGAGGTTCTAAATGGCTGGCGAAGCGTTGGGAATGATTGAAACACGAGGTCTGGTGGCGATGATTGAAGCGTCAGACGCCATGGTGAAGGCCGCCAAAGTGACGTTGGTGGGCTGGGAAAAAATCGGATCGGGATACGTCACGGCCCTGGTTCGCGGTGACGTGGCCGCGGTGAAAGCCGCCACGGATGCTGGCGCGGCCGCCGCGCGACGGGTGGGCGACCTGGTTGCAGTCCATGTGATTCCCCGCCCCCATCCAAGCCTTGAGGGTGCGTTGCCGATTGGCAAGGCGGAAGATGGGGAGTAGCAAGTGGTAGTCGCTTGTTGCCCGTCGCATCCGCAGCGAGATTCCCTTAGGTTGGGACGAAGGACAACTGACTAAGGTCAAAGGACAGTCTTTCCAATGCAACTCGCAAAAGTTGTCGGGACAGTGGTGGCTACTCGCAAAGACCCCCGTCTCGAAGGCAAAAAACTCCTGATCGTTTCTCCGCTTGCGCCGGAAGAGGTGCAGAGTGGCAAGCCTTCCCTGCCCTCCGGAAAATCTAATTACCTGGTCGCAGTGGACACCGTCCAGGCGGGTTTTGGCGAGACGGTGATTATCGTGACCGGCGGCTCGGCGCGCAATGCCGCGACTTGCAAGGATAATCCCGTCGATACGGCGATCATCGGGATTGTGGATACGGTAAGCCTCGGGAAATTATGAAGAGTGAAGTATGAATGAAGAGGGACGGTTGGATTGAAATATGTTCCTTGCTCGCATCGTTGGCAACGTCGTTTCCACCATCAAAGACCCGCTGTTGGCGGCGAAGAAAATCCTGGTAGTTCAACCCATCGACAAATCGGGCAACGACTCCGGCCAAAAAATCCTGGCGCTTGACAGCGTAGGAGCCGGCGAGGGCGAAACCGTTTACTGTTGTCGTGGCCGCGAGGCCAGCTTCCCCTGGTATCCGGAAGAAGTTCCGACGGATGCGACGATCGTGGCGATTGTGGACACAATCAACTTGAAGAAATTCTGAGTTCTGAGTTATGAGTTTTGAAAAACTATTTTCGAAGGTTAAACTGGAGTGCCGTTCTTGCTTTCATAATTCAGAACTCATAACTCACAACTCTTGAATATATCCATGCTTATTGGACGGGTAATAGGCGACATCGTTGCGACGCAGAAAGCTCCCAGCCACGAGGAGCGCAAAATCCTGGTGGTCCAACCCCTGAACCTTGACGGCACCGAGCGCGGCGAGGTGGTCCTGGCCCTCGACGCTGTGGATGCCGGCGTGGGCGACCGCGTACTGGTGGTCACAGAGGGCTGGAGCGCCATGACGTCCGTGGACAGGCCCCACTCCCCCATCGACATGGCCGTGGTGGGCGTGATTGATTCCATCGCTTTGACCTAGCGCAATCTGACTCTCAAATTTTTATCCTTCGACTTTGGACTTTAGACTTTTTCCGTTTCCCGCTACAATCTCTTCTAATGGCAAGCGGCGCGAAATTATCCAGTCGCATCATGGGTGTTGATCCGGGCCTCACAGTCACCGGGTATGGCGTGGTGGAATGCCGGGCCGGAGGCGTGAAATTAATTGAAGCCGGAGTGATTCGCTCCCCGCGCGCCCATGGAGAAAATCTTCCGGCGCGCCTGGAATCTCTGTTCGACGGGTTGCGGGAAGTGATGGACGAATTCCGTCCGCAAACAATATGTCTGGAAGAAGTCTACAGTCATGCGTCATATCCCCGCACGTCGATTTTAATGGGCCACGCGCGTGGAGTGATTTGTCTTGCGGCGCGGATGTCGCGCGTCCCCGTGGTCAGCATATCGGCCAGACGGATCAAGCAGTCCGTCACGGGGAACGGGAACGCCTCCAAGACTCAAGTGCAGCGAACGGTTCAGCAATTTTTTTCCCTGGGCCGGATGCCGCACCCGCCCGACGTGGCAGATGCGCTGGCCGCGGCGTTGTGCTACGTGAATTCGCTTCGGGCATCGGCCAACGGTTCACGCCCAAGTCACAGATAGCGATCCGCAGCGCAGGCCTTTAGGCCGGCAGCTTTGTAACAAAGTAAAATGCCAGCCCGAAACTCCGCGGGTTCGGAAAAAAGCAATAGGCCGACCTGAAGGTCGGCGCTACAAAGAGGAGATTGACACTGATAGCAGAAATCACCGGCGAGGTTCTTTACGAGCGCATCCAGCGGACGAGTCTGCTGCTGAAGGTGGATTCACTTTGCTACGAAGTATTCGTGCCCTCCGGGATTGCATCGCGATTGCGATTGGCGCCCGAAGGCGAGCGGCACAATCCGCTGACGCTCTACACGATTTATTATATTGACGGCGCCGTGGGCGGCGGTCATCTTACTCCCAAGCTCCTCGGTTTTCTCGATCCCATGGACCGGGAGTTTTTCGAAGCCTTCACCACGGTTCCCGGGGTGGGGTTTATGAGGGCGCTCAAATGCCTGGTGCGGCCGATGAATGAAATCGCCCTGGCCATCGAGCGAGGTGACACGACGTTTCTTGAAGAGTTGCCTTTTATCGGCGCGAAAACCGCGGAGCGAATCGTGATGGAGCTGCGGGGCAAGATGACGAAATTTGCCCTGGCCCGGGCTGACCAGCCGCTCTCCATTGAAAAAGAATCCATCTCGGAGCTGAAAAGAGAGGCCCTGGTCGTGCTCGAACAGCTTGAGTATTCCCGGTCCGACGCGCAGCGCATGGTGGACGATATATTTACAAAACACAAGAACCTGAAAACCACGGAAGAATTTGTGCGCAAAGTTTTCGAACAACTGCATCCCAAACCGGAATAAGAACTCCGGCGATGATCGGACGATTGGCGCGGGACCGTCACAGACACAAACTTAATTATGCCCCGAGAGCGGCTGGTTTCACCCGAACTGATTTCGAAGGATGAAGAGAGCTTCAACCGCACTCTTCGGCCGCCCACGCTCGCCGAATACGTGGGGCAGAAGAAAGTGGTGGAGAAGCTATCCATCGCACTGGAGGCGGCTCGACGGCGCTCCGAACCCCTGGAACACGCCCTGTTCTATGGGCCGCCGGGACTGGGCAAGACCACGCTCGCCTACATCATCGCCAACGCCATGGGCGCGCGCATCACTACAACTTCCGGACCCGCGCTCGAACGCACCGGCGACTTGATGGGCATTCTCACCAACCTCAATGAGGGGGATATACTTTTTATCGATGAGGTCCATCGCCTGCCGGTGAACATTGAGGAATTTCTCTATCCGGCCATGGAAGATTTCAAGGTGGATTTTGTGGTGGACAAAGGAATGTTCGCCAAGACCATCAATGTGCCTTTGAAGAGATTTACTTTATTGGGCGCCACCACGCGCGCCGGCAGCCTTTCCGCACCGCTGCGAAATCGTTTTGGACTTTTCTATCACCTGGAATTTTATACAGAAGACGACCTGCGGCAAATCATCCTGCGATCATCGAAAATCATTGAAGCCAAAATTGATGTTGCGGGTGCGGGTGAGATCGCGCGGCGCGCACGAGGCACGCCGCGAGTGGCCAATCGCCTGCTTCGGCGCGTCCGGGATTTCGCCGAGGTCAAGGCTGAAGGGACGATCACGCCGGAGATCGCGCGCGACGCTCTAAAGCTGGAAGGCGTGGACGAAGTTGGCATGGACGACCTGGACAGGAACTTCCTTTCCACCATCATCAAGATTTACAATGGCGGGCCTGTGGGAGTGGAAGCCATTGCGGCCACACTCAACGAAGAAGTAGACACACTGGTTGACATGGTGGAACCTTTCCTGTTGCAGAAGGGCTTTATCAGCCGAACCAGGAGCGGCCGAAAAGCCAATGAACCGGCGTACCTGCACTTGAAATTGCCGGCGCCGGCCAATGCTCCGCCAACTTTGTTTGAATAAATGCACTTCAACTTAATTTCGGAACCGCAAACGCGGCAAGAGAACGGATGCCCCGCACTCCCATTGCTCGCCGAAATTTATTCAGCCCTCCCCCGACACCCCCAAAAGTGTTCTTGTCCCTTGGATCGAACATCGGTGATCGCCGCACCTTGATTCGAAAAGCACTCAAAGTGCTTTCGGGCGCGGGCATCAGAGTCCTCCGAGTCTCTTCCCTTTACCGGACCGAGCCAGTGGATTTGCGCAACCAGCCCTGGTTCATCAACTGCGTGGCGAAAGTGGAAACAGACCTTTCGCCCCGTGGATTATTGCGGCTTTTGAAATCCACAGAACACACTCTGGGGCGGCGCCGGGGAGCGCCCAAAGGCCCGCGCCCGATTGACATTGATATCCTGCTTTACGAGAATGTGGTGGTCAGGTCGCGCGCGCTGACTATCCCTCACGCGCGAATGAAAGAGCGAAAGTTCGTTTTGGTTCCTTTACGGGAAATCGCACCAAGGTTGTTGCACCCGGCGACCCGGCAAACAGTTGCGGCGATGCTTCGCGAAACGGCTGATGTAAGCAAGGTGGTGAAGCTAAAAAAGAAAATATGAATTATGAAACAAGGTTTGGGTCAAGCAGCACTGATGTCGCATATCGCTTTTCCCAATCCATCCTTCAATATTCATGATTCGGAAGTTCCCCAATGTCGCATTATGTCGAGCGCCCCTGAACACGAATTACCGCGATTCATCGCAGTTGAAGGTCCGATCCGCGTGGGCAAGACCACCCTGGCGGATATTTTGGCGGATCATTTACATTGCGCCCGCCTTCGCGATGTTGAGGACAACCCGTTCCTTGAGGGTTTTTACCGCGACAGGCCGGGGGCGAGTTTCCAAACGCAGTTTCATTTTCTGATCGAACGCTATAAACAACTGCGCGCGCTGGACCTTTCCGCCAACGCGCGCCGCACCGTCATCAGCGACTATCTGTTTGAGAAG
Organism: Terriglobia bacterium; assembly: GCA_035934315.1. GTDB lineage: Bacteria > Acidobacteriota > Terriglobia > UBA7540 > UBA7540 > DASYXZ01. Next base: position 11,744 of record DASYXZ010000110.1, read on the forward strand.
GACAGGATCTTCGCTTATCTCAACCTCAGCGACGCCGAGCTTCGGCTTTATGACCAATATTATGAGCTTCTGGCCGAGAATATTCCCATACCCGATTTGGTGATATACTTACAAGCGAAGCCGGAGACGCTCAAAAAGCGAATCGCCAAAAAGAATGTGGCGATGGAGGATCGAATCTCCGACGAATACGTGGAAGAAGTCGTGAGGGCGTACGAGCATTTCTTCTTCCACTACAAGTCCAGTGACCTGCTGGTTATCGAAACGTCCGAGATCGACTTTGTTGACCGGAACGAAGATTTGCAGGAGTTGCTGCGGCGACTCAGCCAGCCGGTCAAGGGAACGCAATACTTTTTGCCGCTTGGATCCGCGCCTGCGGACTGAGACGGTTGGCCGCGAGTAAACGATGTTATAGGATTTAATTCCATCGACTTTAGACTTTAGGGTTTTAAACTTGTCCCCAACGAGGTGCTGCCATGGACCGAAGTTCCGAGGCCGTGAGCAAAATTACGGCTCCCCTGATTCTCGAACGAAAACTCCAAGGACAAAAGATTACCTGCCTTACCGCCTACGACTATCCGATGGCGCGATTGGTGGATGAGGCCGGAATCGACATGATTCTGGTGGGCGATTCCCTGGCCCAGGTTGTACTGGGTTATGACTCCACTATTCCTGTGACGGTGGACGAAATGCTCCACCACCTGCGCGCGGTTCGTCGAGCCACGCGGCATGCCTTGCTGATCGCCGACCTTCCTTACGGCGCGTATCAGGTAACCGATGATGACGCACTGAAAACAGCCGTGCGTTACGTTAAGGAAGGCGGCGCAGAGGCAGTTAAGTTTGAAGGGGGTAGGAAGCGGGCCGCGCTGATTCGCCGCATGGTGGATGCAGAAATTCCGGTGATGGGCCACATCGGCTTGACGCCCCAATCTGTCCTTACGCTGGGCGGCTATCGCGTGCAGGGCAAAACGATCGACTCCGCCAACGAGCTCATGGCGGACGCGCAAGCCATCGAAGATGCCGGGGCTTTTTCGCTGGTTCTGGAAGGCATTCCGAGAGAACTGGCCGCTCTCATCACGCAGCGCTGCAGAATTCCGACCATCGGCATTGGCGCCGGCCCGGAGTGCGATGGCCAGGTGCTCGTGTTGCACGATCTCATTGGCCTGGAGTTTGCGCCGCCGGCAAAGTTTGTCCGTCCTTATGCCGACATCGCAGCGATTCTGCGGGAAGCTTTTGCGCACTACCGCGACGATGTGACGGCGGGCCGATTTCCCAGCGATCAGGAGTCCTATCACTGGCCGGGACGAATGCGCGAACAGTTTGAGAAAGAGATTTCCCAACGGGCATAGGAACACAAAATGGTGAATTATGACCGGTGCACGTGGAATGCATAATTCATTATTCAGCGTTGGGCGCACTACAATAAATGCGGCTGATTAAATCCATTGCGGAAATGCAGGGGTTCTGGCGCGAAACCCGCGCCCGGGGCAAATCCATTGCCCTTATCCCGACCATGGGAGCCCTGCACGAAGGCCATGTGAGCCTGGTCCGCCAAGCCAAGCGCCAGTGCGACGTGATTGTTGTTTCTGTTTTTGTTAACCCCACCCAATTCGATTCCGCCGAAGACCTGGCCCGGTATCCGCGCAATCTTGAAAAGGATTTGGAACTTCTTCGTTCGTTCAAAGTCGATGCTATATTCGCGCCCGAGGCCGGCGAGCTTTATCCGGAAGGTTTCACAACCTTTGTCGATGCGGGAGAAATCGCGGTCCCGCTCGAAGGCGCCTATCGGCCGGGTCATTTCAGAGGCGTGGCTACAATCGTCGTCAAGCTGTTCAATATCGTCAAGCCGGACGTGGCATATTTCGGGCAAAAGGATTTTCAGCAGACTCAAATGATCCGCCGTCTGGTGGAAGATTTAAATCTGGATGTGCGCCTGTCCATTTGCCCCACCGTTCGCCAACCCGACGGCGTGGCCACGAGTTCGCGCAATGCCTATTTGAATGAGGAAGATCGCCAGGCGGCGCGGATTCTCCACCACAGTCTGCGGCTTGCCGAGGGTTTGGCGCATTCCGGTGAAACTGAAACGAAAAAAGTGTTGGACGAGATGCGGAAATTGTTTGCCTCAGAACCGCGTGTTCATCTGGAATACGCGGCCATTGTCGAGCCGGTTCGCCTGCTTCCAGTGGACCGCCTGTCCCCAGGCTGTGTGGCCCTGGTGGCCGCTCACGTGGGACCGGCGAGGCTGATTGACAACTTGATATTCGGGCCGCCAGACGCCAGCCAGGAAATGCTTTTGCAGTTGGCATTAACCGCCCGGCCCATCGTGGACACTCACGCCCTGATTCCGGGTTTTGAGACGGAAGCCGTCAGGCTGAGAATTGCAAGCTGCCGGAATTGCGCCGCCATTTCCACCATCCAGCTCCCGCCTCGCGAATATCTAACTTCGTATGTCCACACTCATTATCCCGATCTCAGCGCTCCACGGGTGGCCGTCATCGGCCGGGACTCACCGGCAAATCCCGATATGTATCTCTATCGGAAACCCCACACGGCCAACCGTTTTGTCGCCAATTTATTTGAGTTGCTGGGGGTGGGAAGCTTTGCGGAGTTCAAGACGCGCTTCGTGCTGACGGATGCCATCCGATGCCACGCGACGGGATCCCACGTTTCGCAAAACGCGCTGGCCTATTGTGCCAAACATCTGGGGGCGGAATTAAAACTATTTCCCAATCTTGAAACGTTTGTCGTCCTGGGTGATGACGCGTATTTGCAGTTCCAACAATTTCTTCTTGAACGCAATCCTGCGCATGTCAAACCTTTTGAAGAGATCATGAAGAAGGAAGGTTGGGCGCACGAAGAAGCGCGAATCCCTCTTCTCGGCGATCGCCCCATGTCCGTCTATTACTGTTACCATCCCACTCTCGGTTACACACGCAGCCCATCCATCGCGCCTTATCTCGCCGTAAAGCTTGCGGGCTGAGACCCTCGCGCTATGACTTGAGGGCGCCAAGAACCTCCTGGATGTGCCCGTTCACCTGCACTCTTGGGAAAACGTGTTTAATTTTTCCGGCTGGGTCGATGATGTACGTCGTGCGAACAATTCCCATCTTCTTGACCCCATACATATTTTTCTCCTGCCAAACCCCATAAGCTTCCAGCGTCTTGTGCTCAGTGTCGCCGGCCAGGGGAAAATTCAGTTCGTACTTGTCGCGAAATTGGCCGAGCTCTTCCACCGTATCGCCGCTCATTCCCAACACTCGCGCATTGAGTTTTTCCAGTTCTTTTTTGGCGTCACGGAACTGGTTCGCCTCGCTGGTTCAACCCGGGGTATCGGCCTTGGGGAAAAAATAAAGTACTAGGGTCTTCCCTTGAAAATCTTTCAGATTTATCCTTTCTCCCGTGTCGGAAGGCAAAGAGAAATCCGGAGCTTGGTCGCCAACGTTTAGCATAAATTTCTCCTGTCCTTGATTCGTGCTCTCGCTGATCATCGCGTCCACCCAAGGTACATCATCGTCTGATGAAATAAGGGTGGGCGGCCAATTACTCCGCTAATTCCTTTTTTAATACCTCCTGCACCAATTTCGGATTCGCCTGGCCGCCCGTGGCTTTCATCACCTGTCCGACGAACCAGCCGAAGGTGGCCGTTTTTCCACTCCGGTATTGTTCCACCTGTTTTGGATTGGACGCCATGATCTGGCGGGTCACAACGGCAATCTTTTCCGGCTCGTTGATTTGTGCCAGACCTTTTTCCGCCATCACTTCTTCGGCGCGCCTGCCGGTCGAAAACATTTCACCCAAAATCTCTTTCGCCATTTTGCCGGAAACAGTCCCATTGTTGATCAGGATTAATAGTTCCCCCAGGTTTTGCGCCGAAACCGGCGATTCGGGTATTTCCTTTTGGCCTGCTTTCAAAAGAAAAAGCAGTTCGTTCAAAACCCAGTTGGCCGCGACTTTGGGCTCATCGCTCGTCTTCACAACCTCCTCATAATATCCGGCCAATGATTTTGAAGATATGAGTTGCGCGGCATCATATTCTGGAAGCGCATACCCGCGAGTGAACCGCGCTTTCCGAGCCTCCGGTAACTCAGGCAACGACTGCCGGATTTCTTCTTTCCAGGTGTCGGAAATGATCAGGGGCAAAAGGTCAGGCTCGGGAAAGTAGCGATAGTCGTGGGCAAACTCCTTGGAGCGCATGCCGTAAGTTCGCTGCTCACGGCTATCCCAAAGGCGGGTTTCCTGGCTGACGCTTCCACCGCTTGACACCACATCAATTTGTCGCTCGATTTCATAGGCCAGCGCTTTCTGAAGAAATTTAAACGAGTTCAAATTCTTTACTTCGGCCTTGGTCCCAAATTGTGTCGCGCCCGCCGGGCGCACGCTCACATTGGCGTCACAGCGCAGGCTGCCCTCCTCCATATTGCAATTGGATACTTCAAGGTAGAGCATAAGCGTCTTGAGGCGGGTCAGATATTCGTGGGCTTCTTCGGGCGTGCGCAATTCCGGCTCGCCCACTATTTCAATCAGCGGAACGCCCGACCGGTTGAGATCGATATAAGTCCTGGTGTCGGAATCAGGAAAGCCTTCGTGCAGCGATTTTCCCGCGTCATCTTCCAGATGCACCCGCGTGATGCCAATCGACTTTCGCTCGCCACCCACTTCAATATCAAGATGACCGTGCTCGGCCAAAGGTTCATCGTACTGTGAAATCTGATAACCCTTGGGAAGGTCGGGATAAAAGTAATTCTTCCGCGCGAAGCGCGATTCCGGATTGATGACGCAGTTGAGCGCCGTCGCCGCTTTCATCGCCATCGTTACCGCCTCGCGGTTGAGCACCGGAAGCGCTCCGGGCAGGCCAAGGCAGACCATGCAGGTGTTCGAGTTCGGTGGATCTCCGAAGCGCGTCGAGCAGGGGCAGAAAATCTTCGACTTGGTCAGGAGCTGGAGGTGAACCTCGAGGCCGATGACGGCTTCATATTTAGCCTGAACTTCAGTGACTACGCCCATAAGGACAACCTGTTCCCGTCTCCATCAGCAATTGAAAATAAAAAGTCTACGATAAAAACTTTACCATTCACTCTTGTCATGTCAACTGTCAATTGTTGACTGCCGGCGTCTTTTCGATTGCCCAGGTGACGCGCGGACGGCCGCTGGCAGGGTTGCGATCCACAGCCACGGGAGTGCGAAAAACGCGGCTTAGCAATTCCGGCCGCAAAACGTCTTCCGGCTTTCCCATGCCAAGGCAGCGGCCGGATTCAAGAAGGAGCAACGTATCCGCCATCTCCGCTGCAAGGTTCAGTTCGTGGGTAACAATGATCGCGGCAAAGTTTTCCGACGCGGCGAGCTGCCGTATAAGGCCGAGCATCTCAATCTGGTAGCCGATATCCAGATTGGCCGTAGGCTCGTCGAGTAGAAGCAATCGCGGCCGCTGGGCGAGAGTTCTGGCAAGGACTGCCCGCTGAAATTCACCGCCACTTATTTCTGTGATGCGGCGGTGGGCAAGCCCGCTCAGGAAGGTCCTCTCAATCGCCCAATCAACCCACTCCTCGTCTTTCTCCGTTTCAAAAAGACCACGGCCAAGATGCGGATGGCGTCCCTGGCGGACAAATTCGCGCACCTCGAAAGAAAAGAGCAAGGGAGCATCCTGTCGCGCCAGCCCCACAAGCTGCGCCCGCGTCCGCGACGAAAGATGATGAAGGTCCTGGCCGCCAAGCGTAACAGTGCCCGCCTCGGGTTTCAAATGCCCGCTTACAATTTCGAGCAGCGTGGATTTTCCCGAGCCGTTCGGGCCGATGATGGCCATCAGCTCCCCTTCGCATGCCTCAAAACTAGTTGCTGCAAGCTCAAATTGTGAGTAACGGAAGATAACGTTGTTAACACTCAAGCGAACTTCGGAAGGGTGCCGATCGATGTCTGCGGTCAGTGGTCCTTTGTTAGTAATTTCGGTTTTCAATTTATTGGCTCGCATTGCGAATCGTTCTTCGTAAAAACTAGCACTTAAATTTCAAAATCCCTCCTCGAGGTATGTTTCTGCTTTCTGCTTTCTGCTTTCTGCTTTCTGCTTTCTGCTTTCTGCTTTCTGCTTTCTGCTTTCCCTCACCCGGCCGCTCGACGGAGCAAGTAAATGAATACTGGCGCTCCTGCCACTGCGGTCACCGCTCCCACGGGAAGTTCCGCGGGTGACACGATGGTTCGCGCGAGCGTATCCGAAACCACAAGAAAGATAGCTCCCCCCAGCGCGGCCGTGGGCAAAAGCGTCCGATGATCACTTCCCACCAACATCCTGCCCAGATGCGGCACAATAAGCCCCAAATAACCAATGGCACCACTCACGGACACAGCCATGCCCGTAAGGAGAGAGGCCAGCAGAAACGTCGCCGTCTCAACCCGCGCCACATTCACTCCCAGGTGCGCGGCTTCCTGTTCGCCCAGCAATAAAATATTCAGATCTTTGGCAAAGAAATAAATTGCGCCGATGGATAAGACGATCACTGGTACGAGAATACGAAGTTGGACGTCGGTTACCACGCTCAGGTCACCCATTAACCAGAAGGCGATGCCGCGAATGTCTCGAGTTGAGAGAAGAGTGAGGACAAACAATATTATGGCCGAGAGAAAAGAAGCCGTAATGACGCCCGCGAGAAGGAGAGTATAGCTCGCAAGACGCCCGCCCCTGCGCCCCAGGAAATACACCCAGGCAATCGTGGCCAGCGCGCCCCCAAAAGCCATAAGCGGTGAAGCCGCGGCCAGTCGCCCGCCGATATAAAGAGCGACGATGGCGCCCAGCGCGGCGCCGCTCGAAATGCCGAGGACGTAAGGATCAGCCAGGGGATTGCGAAGCAGCGCTTGAAGAACTGTACCGGAAACGGCCAACGCTGCTCCGACAAGCGCAGCAAGAATAATTCGTGGCAACCGGATTTGCCGGACAATAATGCTGGCTTCGGAATGCGAATCAGTCCCGAGCAGCCCCGACCATAGCTCGCCCAAAGGCAAATGCACTCCACCGATTGCCAGCCCCCCTCCGGCTACGATTACCAGGACCACACTCAGCGCCAGAAATAGCATCAGGACATTTCGCCGCGTCGGGGCGAGGATCATCGATGAGCCTCCGGGCCAGGAGCGGCTGCCGGGGGCGAAGGATGGAGAATGTGCGCCACCTCTTCCATCGCGTCGATCAGGCGCGGGCTGGGTCGGTTGATGGTGTCAGAGACAAAGTACAGCCGGTGATTTTTTACCGCGCGAAATTCTTTCCAGCCGGGTAAGTTTTGGAATTCATCAAGCGCCGGTGCAAATGAGTCGCTCTTTGAAAAAAGAATAATGTCCGGGTCGCGATGCAGGGCTTCTTCCAGGCTCAACCTGGGCCAATCCGCGCTAAGATCGTCAGCGATTGAGTCGCCGCCCGCTATTCGAATCGCGTCCGCAATAAACGAGTGCGGGCCTGCCGTGATGAGTGGTTGATACCAAACTACAAACAGGACTTTCGGACGGGGAAGGTTGGCAACCCTCCCCTGGACCGCTTCCACCCGGTGGTTGAGACTTGTCACAAGCTGGCGCGCCCGGGCTTCCTGCCCCAACACCCGGCCCAAATCTTCAATCGAGCTCAACGTGTCCTTTACGCTGCGCGCCCTCAAGCCGTAAAGCGGAATCCCCAGCCGCTCGAGCTGATCCGCGGTTTCAATACGGTTGGAGTCCGCACTCCCCAGCACCAGGTCAGGCTTGAGCGCCACGATCTTTTCCAGGCTGGGATTCAGCAGCGCGCCGACGTGCGGCTTAAGGCGGGCCTGCGGAGGGTAATCGCAGTACGTCGTGTCACCCACAATGTGGTCTCCCAGACCCAGCGCGTAGAGCGTTTCTGTGATGCTGGGAGCCAGTGAAATCAAGCGCTGGGGATGATCCGGAACATTCACTTGCCGCCCTGTTTGGTCGGTGATAATTCGCGGCGAACCCGCGGCGGCAAAAATACCCAGCAAAGGAATTAGGAGTATGGCGAATAAAATGTTCCTGTGGATTGAACTCCTGTTACCATCCGTCGTAGTGTGAAGTCGGGTGTTCATTGTTCTCCGGAAATCTGCAAAATATTTGCGGCCCGGCATAATGTTCAGCGAAACTTGTGGAAATAAAAACCCCCGCGCACTTTCGAGGTGGGCGGGGGCGAATGAGCCCCGCTCTTTCTCGCGAAGAGCGTGCGGCGGGGCGAGCCGCCGTGGCGGCCTCGGCCCTGAAAGCCCAGGCAGGTCTCCTGACTTACGGCGATCTTCCGGCCTTGCTCCACCTTCCCGCTCCAGCGCGCCCGACTTACGGTTTAGCGCCATCAAGCCTGGGGCAGTGGTTCCGTCGGGTTCACCTTAGCCCGCGCGGATGGGCAAGGTCCGCCGTTCACAGTGGCGGGACCGTGGCCGATTTTCACGGCCTTCCCTTTTTGTGTTCCGCTAACACGAAACACACCTGAACTTCTTTAAATCGGTCCATGCGAAACGTCCCGCAAAGCGCAAGCTGGCGATCCATGCCAGCATTCCGCTGCCAGGACATTTGGACCGCTGTCGAGTTTATGCGGCGAAATTTTGTTTGTCAAACCGCGCTTAAAAGTGAACAATAGCCGTGGACATGCAATATAAATTTCTATTCGCATTTCTTGCCACAGTTCCCTTCCTATTTTCCGGCGGGGCGCGCGCAGACAAAAAGCGCGCCGCCGCGCCGACAAGTTGGGGCTATGTGGTGCATGGAGCGAATGTTGAGGTGAAACCTGGCAGTCATAAGCCTGCTTTGCTCAAGTTGGGACGCGGCGCTCTGATAACTGTTCTTGAGGAGAAGTCCCAAAGATCCGCGCCTTGGGCGCAAATTCGTGCCGTCGATCCCGCTTTGCTTGAACCTGTAAAGGGCTGGGTGGATTCAAGCCTGATCGAAATTAAACCTTCCAGCCAGTATCCTTCGGACGCCGAACTCCTGAAGCAGCTCGGAGGAGCGTATCTGGAGGATCTCACAGCCTCGAGCATCCAGATTGTCCGTTACGTCATGGCGCAAGGACAGCGGGAACCTGCGCTGGTCTGCTTTATCGGAACGCTAGTGCTCCCCCAAACGCGGCTCCAGATTTTTCAATCCTCGAATGGAAAATTTATTCCCGGACCTTATCTGGAGTTTCCTTCGTCGGAAATGCAATCTGCGATTACCTCGATTGAGGTTAGAGGGCTGGCAAGTGACGGGAACGATTGTCTCATCACCCATGAACCCTTTAAGAATCAAACCCACTATGACGGCGTGAATATGGTGATTCGCCAAATAGACGGTGGCGCTCTTAAAACTCTTTGGCAGGCCCCACTGGAATTTCGCAACATGGCTTCCTTCCCGCCCAAGCTCAAGAAACTCGATCCACCCGAAAACAACATCGGGACTCCGGGAACTATAACCAAAGGCACAGTTGAGTTTCGCGCCCGCGGCCAAATAAGCGAGCCTTTTTGGAAAGGAACAATTGCATTTTATATTCCAGGGCGCGAAAAACCCATCGACACCGTCTCCTTGGAAAAGTTGTGCCCGTGGGATGGATCGAAGTTCGCGCCTCTGCGATGATTGCGTTGGGAGCAGTCGAAGCGCCATTAAGATCGGCCGAAGGTCCACACGAAAATATCTTTATAAATAACCCGGAGGGAAAATGATGAGCACCCACAATCGGAGACGATTTCTTCAAGCCTCGGCGGCGGCCGTGGCCCAGGGATTGATGCCCCGGGCATCCGCCCAAGGCTCTACAACCGGCATGAGGCTCGGCCTGATTATCAGCGTGGAAAAAGATCCCGATGCCGCCATTGCGAAAGTTCACGGCCTCGGCTTGCCCACTTGCCAGGCTTCACTCAGAAGCTTTGGACCTGGAATGGTGACCCGCCTCAAAAACGCTCTGGAAAAGTATGGCGTTGAGGCCACCGCGGTAAACACCTCAGGCCCCGGGCCTGACATCTACGATTTCTACCAGGGGCCTCTCACCATCGGGCTGGTTCCTCGCAAGTATCGGCGGCAAAGGATTGACCACCTGAAGCGCGCCTCGGACTTTGCCAAACAGTGCGGCATCCCGGCCATCCACTCGCATTTCGGTTTTATTCCGGAGAACCCCAACGATCCTGTTTATGCGGAGGCGGTTGAGGCTTGCGGAGAAGTGGTAAAACACGT